>JAPLFN010000021.1 GCA_026390655.1 Candidatus Kapaibacterium sp. | reverse complement strand
GTCCCCGCAAATGATTCAGAGGGATGTCTGCAAGCTGTTCATTCGTCATTCGGAGGAATCGGATACTTCCCATCGTACACGCTCGGTAAGCTCTACGCGGCGATGGAATGGAACGCGATGCAGGTAGCGATTCCTGACGTGAAAACGAGAATATCCTCCGGTGATTTTGCTCCTATTCTCTCGTGGCTTCGCTCACATATTCACGAGTACGGTAGAACCGAAGTACCGAGTCAAATCATTCAACGGATATCTGGTCGCCCCCTTACAGAAGTAGACTTCTTGAACTACGTTGGTGCTAAGGCACGCAACGTTTATGGCATCTAATACGTTTGGTAGATTGATTGAACAATTCCTCACCTCGTTGCAGTTCGACGGGGACCTGCCAAATGGTATTGAGGTGTTGGATCCGTATGCGAACACTGAAACATGCCGTGTGGTGCACGAAATGGTCAAGCGGTATTACCAAGATGGCCATCCTCGCCTAGGAGTGTGGGGTATCAATCCTGGGCGCTTTGGAGCCGGGATTACTGGACTCTCGTTCACCGATCCATGGGCAGTGTCAAATCTTCTTGGCATAAACACAACGCTAACCGGTAGACGCGAACTTTCAGCCGAGTTCATTTCGATGGTCATTGAGCGATACGGTGGCCCTACCGTATTCTACCGGGACGTCTACATGTGTGCACTTAGCCCACTCGGATTTGTAAAAAATGGCAAGAACATTAATTTTTACGATCACCCAAAGCTCATACGATCAATCGTACCATTTGTGCTCTCCTCTCTACGAGCGCAACATAAAGCAGGGTTGATAGCAGATCGATGTATTGTGCTTGGAGCAGGGAAACTCAAGTCCTTTACAGAACGAGAAGTGAGTGGTGCAATGGGGTATACGAAGATCCTGTATTTAGAGCATCCAAGGTACATCATGCAGTACCGTAGAGCCGATGTATCGATGTTTGTTGATAAGTACATTGAGGCGATTCGCGAGATTCTGAATCCTTTTTGAGGCTCGTGTATCTTTTCTCTTGTGGGCGCCGATGCTCGGCGTTGGAAAAACCTTTCGTTCGGAGTCTATGATGGTCAAATATGCAATCATTGCGTCAGCATTGCTCATTGGAGTGCTTTCACTACGTGCTCAAGATGTTATGAAGGTACCTGAAACACAGGATTGGGGTACCATCCGTTTACCAAAGGGGCTGTTTGTGGAAGCAGAACTACCTATTGAGAATGTGGCAAAGAACGGGATGTTGAAAATCCTTGAAGTTCGGCCCGGATGTGGATGCACAAAGACGGATCCGGACAAGACCGATCTTCAACCTGGGGAAACCGCAAAGGTGAAGATTAAGCTCAACCTAACGTCATCACAAGGCGGACAGATTGTTAAGACCGTGACTATAAGAGCTCTGCATGGAGCAGATACGCTGGTGAAAATAGTCTATCTCAAGGTTAACCTCGACCGGGTTCTCGTTATCGGTCCGTCAACGTTTGTGTCATTCAATGATGCTGCGGTGGGCGCCGAGACGACCAGGCTGGTAACGATGGACAATCCTTCAGGCACATCAGTGACGATCGGAAAGGTTACGTTGGATGGGGATGTCAAAACGGATCTCGTCGAGGGTGCAATCATCGCTGCTCACACAAAACGCGATGTGGCAGTTCGACTAACGCCTTCAAAGCCTGGTCAGGTTTATGGATCCCTAAAATTCACAGCGAATAGCAGTGGATACGAAGAAGAGTTTCTTCTCCCTGCATATGGAACAGTAGTCAAGGTCGCAGAAAAGTAATCAGTTTCATTCGAGAGTAATGATGAGAACAGCAATAGTCCTGATCGCAATCTTTGTCAGCGCTTTTTCGATCAAGGCGCAGAATGTGATGAAGGTCCCTGGTGTCCATGACTGGGGATCTATGCGTTTACCCTCGGGCCTCTTTCTTGAGACAGTGGTTCCCATTGAAAACGTTGCGAAGAACGGCCAGCTGAGAATTCTTGAAGTGAAACCGGAGTGTGGTTGCACAAAGACGGAACAAGACAAATCTGAACTACTTCCGGGAGAAGTAGCAAAGGTGAAGGTCAGGCTAGATATAGCCAAGATCCAGGCAGGTAAGATTGTCAAGAAGCTTACTATCACGGCACTCCACGGCAGAGATACAATTGTCAAAGTGGTAACGTTAAAAGTGTATCTGGACAGAGTTGTAACGATGGATCCGCCAGGTTTTGTTTCGTTCAGTGGCTCGGTGTCTGGGGTGGAGTCCATGCGGACACTGAAGATCTCAAACCCATCAAGCATTCTTGTCTCGTTGAGTAATGTTTCAATTGAAGGCGACGTAACAGCGGACCTCACGAATGACATGGTGATCGCTCCTGGGGATACACGAGATGTAACAATTCGGCTAACACCGGCAAAGCCTGGATCAATCGCGGGTCTTATAAAGTTTACAGCGTCGAGAAAGGATTTTTCGGAGGAGTATTCACTTCCAGTTTACGGAGTGGTGCAAAAGCCAGCGGAAAAGTGATTTTGTGAAGGGGCTTCGTGATGATCCCGCATTTCTAAAAATCCTCGAAGAGCATCACGATGCGCTTGCGCGATTTGCACGTTCTTTGACGCGCTCTTCAGAAGATGCAAAGGATCTGGTTGCCGAGACGATACTCAAGGCATATGAGTCGTGGTCGAGCGTTCGTGAGCCAGCAGCGGCTCGCACGTTTTTCTTTAGAATTGCACATCGATTGTACATTCGGCAGAACATTCGTAGAAAGCTTTTCAGCCCCTTTATCGCTGATGTTGAGCACGCTTCGAATGATCCGCTGCCTGATCGATTGACCGATGCCCAATTGGTCAGGGATGCTTTGCAAAGGATGCCGGCCTCGCAACGCGAGTGCCTTGTGCTGGTGGACGTACTTGGATGGAGTCTGGAGGATGTAGTTGAAGTACATGGGGGAACGATTGGTGGATTGAAGGCCAAGCTCTTTCGCGCTCGTCAAGAATTGAAACGAAGACTTACCTCAGGAAGTGATCATGGATCCTGAAATGAACATCGACCCACTAGCCCCCTTACGCAATGACTCTGCGACGTTCTCGTTGGCAGACTCATTGGTGCGTGCTTCAGACATTAGGACTCGTGAGGCATTGTTGCGCCGACTCGTCTATGTATCCCTCGGCTTCCTTTCCACAGCGATACTCGCCTGGTGGTTCCTATCGAACTCTTCGGTGGTTTCGCCAATGACGAAATCCGTGTCAGCTTCTGTTGAGACGAAGGCTGTTGGCCCAATTGCCCCACTGATGACAACACCTATAGCGAGAACTCGAGACGCACACATCGATGTCGCAATCAAAAAGGTGACGTTCCGTTCGCTCCTCGACGATGTGGCAGAATCTTCACCGGCAACTTTGAACTCTTTGGACGTGGATCTTCAAGCGTATGCCGAGATACGGTCGATGTTAGGCACCTCGGATAGAGTTGTCTCCGTTGATAACAATGCCAATCGCGAGACCTGTCTTCAGATAACGTGTGAGGGTGGGGACTCAAGAAGTATCGTTTGCTCTGCGCCGGCCCCTTCACCGATCTGTGTTACAAGGAGCAATGGCGAACTCGTATTCGCAATCGAAAGGTCGAACAGCGACGTCGCGAGATGGCCACTGGTAGCAGTGAGAGCACGTATCAAAAATGAAGACGTTCTCCTTTGGTATGAGCAAGCACCTGCTCTGTTGGCAAAACTTAGAGGATCGAATCTCACGTCTCCAGAGGTTTCCGGGCAATATCTCGTGCTCCGCAGGCCGAATGGATCTATTGTAGTTGAGCATCACGGCGCGCGAGAACTATGGGAAACTTCGACCCTCTACCGCATGGATGGGACGTTGGCTACTGGCTCAAAAGTGGCGTGGCACCAAGAGCAACGAGCAGCTGTTTTGATATCTGTCTCTGATGTTCTTCCCGGCGCGTATGAATTGAGATCCACCTGTTATAACGGAGAAGCAGAGAGGATACTTCTCATGGTTCGATAGGTAATCTGGGGATAAGAGATGATGCATAAAGCTTGGTGGATTGGGCCTGCATCCCTAATTTCGCTGTTCTAGCGGTACGCCAATGTAGCTCAGCTGGTAGAGCAGCTCATTCGTAATGAGCAGGTCACCGGTTCAAGTCCGGTCATTGGCTCTGACGACGACGCCTCTTGTGTTGCTGCATAAGGGGCGTTCGCGTAAGCTTCCATCAGGATCCATTGCTCATGCGCGTCCAATCAATTGTCGTTTCTATTACCTCGTCCCTAGTGCTCATTTTTATGAGCTTGGGGTGCACAAAAGCCAACTATATTGGCGTTGCACCGGATGAAACGCGCAATGTTTTGGCAGTTTCAGACGCCATAAGACCAGAGAACCTGGGCCGTATAGTGACTATTCGCGGAAAAGTAGGCGCAGTGTGTCAGGATGAAGGTTGCTGGTTGAGCGTTACAGATGGCACCGCGGAGTTAACAATGCGCTTTTCAGATTCACAACTTGCGGTTCCGATGGACCTCCGTGGAACAGTCCTTGCCGAAGGGATAGTGCGAGAGCAGATCGTTGGTTCATCGAGAATCCCCGAGATGGATCTTTCCGGTGTAAAGATCTTGGAATGACTATGGGGCCATTTGCAACCAACCAGTTGATTGGTCGTAGGTTCAGCCCCTTGGAGGGACAATGATTCGAATTCCGGAAGATCAAAAAATACGCCGTTCAATTTCGCTATTCGTGTTTGCTCTTGGCATTGCGTGTATGGCCCTACGCATCGTGGCTGTTAGCTTTTGGAGCGTTACAAAGGGTCACATTCTCGAAGAGTCGATAGCGATTGAAGCGGCTCTTACAGTGTTAAGCGATGTTATCCTTCTCTGCATGATCGGATTAGTTGTGTTGAGGGCTAACCGAGTCAGAGATGAATTTTCATACGACCCAGTTGCGTCAACTTTGACGATCTATTCTGTGTCAGCGCTCGCACTTCTCGTGTTCGCAGCGATTGTTCCAAAAGATTTCGAGGACGGACGATTGACGTCGGTCATCGGCGTTATTACC
>JAPLFN010000092.1:4773-10547 GCA_026390655.1 Candidatus Kapaibacterium sp. | reverse complement strand
ATGGAGGAAGTCATGAAGCGCCCATTATTATTTCGTACGCTTTTCCTTGCACTCTTCACACTTACCGTAGCGGCGTGTGGTCTGCTTGAGTCTGATCCGGCCGGCGACCCAAACTCCCCGGTAGGGGGCAATACAGATCTCGAGGATACCAGGCCTGGTGGACGACATGTTGCCTTTCCTGAACTCGGCAGTTGGCTACCATACGAATTGACACCAAAGGATAGCGTTTACATCAAATCACGCAACGGCGGCATTGTGACGGTCGATTTCAACGTTACATTCGATACTGCATTTACCATGCGGCTCGATACGCTCCTTGGAACGCAAGGGCTTCCGAACGATACCAAGATGCAGATACTCGATGCGTATCTGGCTCAGTATGGGGCTACCATTGATACGTCAAACAAGAAGCACATGATCATTCACGCCGAACCGAAGTTCCGCGTCTCATCAGAGGGCATTCAGGATTTTGTTGCCTCAAAGGGCGATGAGTCAAAGCCGTTCACGATCATTAAATACAACATGAACGTTGGCGACACCTGGTCATTCACGCGCTCCGACGGTGTGAAGGTCACGAGAAAAGTGACATACCATTCCACTACTGACGACTACGAAGTTGTGTTTTGGCGACTCAAGGTCTTCAAGACTGAGCAGGTTCAAACAAATGACCCTCTTCTTTCCAAGATCGTTTGGGTCACGAATCACAAGTATGGCCTTGTAGGAATACACCTCTTCGATAAAACAGGTAAAGAGATACCGATTAAGGTAGCGCCACCGTCACTTTGAAACGGGGAATTCAGGAGGTAAAGGCTATCTCCACTTCATGGGATTCCGTTTGATATACCTCCTCACGTTCATCAAATGCGATTCATCACGAATGATGCACTCATGAAAACTCCGATGCCAAACGCGAAATAGTGGGTCGTTGAACCGAGTACGTACGCGTTTTGTGACCTCCGATTTAAAGAGCCCCATGATGGTCGTCAATGCACCCGGTCCATAACCAGTGATTGCAGGATCGGTTCTCCTAGCGAAGTGAAAGAGCTCCGGCAAGTCACCATTTTCGTCAACTATCCAAACGATGCCATGCAGGTGATCAGGCATCACAATGAACTCATCTTGGAAAAGACGTACACGTGGGCGTAGCTCTGCACTTCTAAACCATTCTTGTGTGCAGATTTCTCCGACCTCGCTGAGGATCACTTCACCATTAACGATGTGAGAGAATATCTGCGATTTTTTATGCGTACAAATGGTCACGAAGTACGCACCCGGGGCAGCATAGTCACGCCCCTGTAATCGGATAATCTTTCGACTTGGAAGGGGCTTCATTCTGATAACCTTGTTTTGGCACACAAGGCTATCGTGGTATAACAACGTCTGAACGTGACATCACCGCCCCATTCCCGCACGGACGGGTCGACGACCCGCCCCATTCCTGCACGGGCGGGTCGACGACCCGCCCCTTCACCGATCCGCCCCATTCCCCGCCCCTTTTCCGCCCCTCACATCACCACGGCGTCCACGAAATCGCCAATGCCGGTACTACATTTGGACCCGGCACGATCGTAAGCCCGAAGTCGAATGTCATCGAGGTGTTCGTTTGGCGTAAGCCAAGGAAAAGAGCACTCTGTGATGGTCGCGTAAGATCAGCATTCCAGAGCTCGCCGAGAAAATGCAGGTCGTGCATTTCCGGGAATCGTACATCCATCATAAATGCAACACCAATAGTACCATTCGCATACGGGAAGGTGAATGGCGTGAAGAGCGTTCCTCCACTTACCTCATACGAATCTTTGCCGGCAACCTTTGCATGAATCATTGTGCTCACGCGTGTGCGCTTGCCGGTAAAGGTGGCCACGCCGTACACGTGACCCATAAAGTTCACATCGTTGATCCACGAACCATTCACACCCAATGCGTAGACCTGCTTGCCCCCTTCAACAAGGCCATTCTTGCCTTCGTGCAGTGTTGCTTTAATGTTGACTGTGCTAAACTGATTCTGCCAGCCTATCGTTGGAATGAGCGTGCGTCCGGCAGTTACGCTTAAGAAATCTGCAATACCAACGCCAAGCATCGGCATCACACCCTCAACGAGGGCGATGTAATGATCCTTCTTGATTGCCTCGGCCGTTGGTAAGATGAGGCCTCGATTGCGCGCTCTATACGACTCTTCAAGAAGTCCAAGCCAAGCGATCTCACTTGCATACAAGCGAGCTCTCCCAAACGGAGTCTTGATGCGTATGAAGGATCCGATAGAGTCTGAGGAAGTTTCCGTAACTGGACCCGAAACCACGTCTCCATTGATAAGGCGCACGTAATAGTCGGCCTCAGTATCAAATTCAATGTTGTCTAAGGCCTCGTCCGTGAGTCCCTGCTGCGCTGTAGCATACTGCGTGGCTGTTAGTAGAGCACTAACACAGAAAACACCTAAGAGCAGGCGATAGAGGGGGCTCATTGACCTGTTCCCTCTTTCGATAAGGCTAGCTGACCACAGGCTGCGTCGATGTCCAGCCCAGCAGACGAACGCACGTTCACTTGCACGTCCTCGGCTCGCAGGGCATCTGTGAACCATTGAAACTGTTCTGTAGATGACGGCTTAAGTGACATGTTGAAATCCTCCGGCAAGGCGAAGTCGATCTCATGAAAGGGAATTACGTTCACCTTTGTTGGCATCCGTCGCGCCAGCCTCCCAAGCCTCTTCACATCAGCTAATGTATCATTGAGTCCATCAAAGAGGATGTATTCATACGTCACGGATTTGTGCGTCTTGCGATAGTAGTACTCAAGTGCTTCTATCAGCTCTGGTAGTTGATACTTCTTTGCGATGGGCATGAGCTCGGCGCGTACTTCCTGCGTTGTTGCATGCAAGGACACGGCAAGTTTAATGAGTTGTCCTTCGTCGGCCATACGAATGATACCTGGAATCACGCCCGCCGTGGAAATCGTAGTCCTACGTGACGCAACCATCTTCGTGCGTTGATCAGTAAAGATCTGCGTGGCCTTCATCACGTTGTCGTAGTTATTCATCGGTTCGCCCATACCCATAAAGACGATGTTCGTGATGGGCTTATCGGAGAACTTCTGCGCCTGAAGAAACTGGTCAACGATCTCACCAGACGTGAGATTACGTGCAAGCTTTAGAGAAGCAGTAGCGCAGAAAACGCATCCGAGATTGCACCCTACCTGTGTAGAGACACAGAGCGTTAATCTGCGTGGATGTTCCCCGTCAACGATCATTTCGCTTGGTATCAGAACGCTCTCTATAGCGCGACCATCCCACAGCTCAAAGAGAAACTTCTTTGTACCATCCTTAGATTCTTGTACAGTCAGGAGCTTAACACTCTGTGTTCGAAAGCCGGATTCAAATCTATCCCGCATCTCCTGAGGAAGCAGCGTCATGTCCTGAATACTATCTACACGTTGAATGTAGATGGCATCATACACTTGCTTTGCGCGGTACTTGCGTTCGCCCGCTCCAAGAAACAGCTGCTCAAGCTCCACGAGGGGGTATCCCTTGAGCTCTATCGGACCTTCAACAATATCACGCTTTGCAATCTTCATTCTTGTGGACTCTCTTTCAAACAAACTAACGATCTAATAAACCAGCACATTCTCGTGCAACTTCAGAGGACAGCGCTACTCCCATACCATTACATCCAAACGCAACAATGGTGCTCGGGGTGACGAAGTCAACGTATGGTTGTTTTGTTGTTGTAAATGCCATGGTGCCTGCCCAGCGCAAATCTATCTCTACTTCCGAGTGATGCGGAAGAACAACTGTTCTTAGCATGTGCTCAAGGGAAGACTGGATGCGCTCCGTGGTGTCTAGTGAAGCGGTCTGCTCGCCATTAAAGTCAAGGTTTCGTCCGCCCCCTATCAATACACGGTCTTCAATAGGACGGAAATAGTAAAATCCTTCGTCTGCATGAAACGACCCTTTTAAGGCAAGATTGGTAAGGGGCTTTGTGATCAACACCTGTCCACGTCCTGGAACGATCTCGGGGAGCTTTGCACTATTCGCAAGGGAAGGGATCATTGCGTTTGTCGCAATGACCACTTGGCGAGCAATAACGGTGACATCCTCGTGAGATGTGCGAACGATAAGCTCAACTCCACCGTTCAACTCATCTGTAGAGACAACCGTAGCACCTGTACGAATGTGTACTCCCAGTCTGGCTGCCATGCTCCAAAGAACGCTGAGGAGTTTTCCTGAATGAAGCGTGCCTTCAAACGGAGTGTGGATCATCGTGTGAACAGAATCTGAAACACCATACTCTGTGATCAGATCCCTTCTTTCTGCGAATACATCGCGACCAAACAGAGGCTTAAGAATAGCATTCACTTCATCGATGCGGGCTAACGCTGAATGATCTGTTATGAAGATCTCTGATGCACCATCTTCCGAATAGCCAATGTCATTTTCATCACAGCGTTCATGTAGAAGTTGAAGGCCCTGAAGTCTGCGACGAACGAGATCTAAGGCTGTGTCCCTACCCATAAGGTCAATATCTGAGGCTATCTCACTTAGGGAGCCCACACACGCAAACCCTGCATTCCTAGTGGATGCACCGGTTGGAAGCAGGTTGCGCTCTAAAAGCAGAACGCGCCACTCTGGGTGGCGCGTTGCACATTCGATTGCTGTACTGATGCCGATGATGCCACCACCAACGATGGCTACGTCAAACGTTAGCCATGAACCACGTTCCCAGAAGGATCTCATTCATGTTCGATCAGTTGGTGCCACCAATGGGAATTGCAAAATTGTTGCGTGTTTTGAACGGTGCGCTGTGCAGCGTGAGTGTCTCGCCAACGAGTGTTGGGCTTGCCGCGTTGAAACCAGGTGGTAACGGCTGCGACGTTGTTGGTTTGAAATCACGTGGCCACATCGCCTGCAGTTGACCATTAGCATAGCCACTATACCCGTAAATGAACGAGGCGTCCTTACGAACTTCGGTGATCGTTATGCTGCCACTAATGGGTGCATAAAGGTTACCCTGAACAGATGCAAAGGCACCTTGATCGCTCTGAGGTGCGTACCCGAGAGTTCCAAGTACCACGGTAGAGCTAGAAAAAGCATACGTGCCAGGAGCAGTAGGAAGCTTGGCAAAGTGAAGCCGAAGAGTAGGAGTGCTATTTGGATTGACCGGCGAGGTGCTGAGATAGATATCCGTGCCCGAAACACCATCGTTCAACATGGGAATGGACGTCATAATCACTAAGGGACCTTGTACGATCATCCTTGCGCTCACTTCTACCTTAATGCCTGTTAGTGGCGGAAGGTCGTAGAGCGTGGAGAGTTCTTGCGATGGCTGCGGGCCACTTGGTCCGTCTTCGCATGCAACAAGCATGAACGCCAACACCGCGATCGAGAGTATAGATATGAGTTTCATTGATAGGGCTTTGTTTGTTGTGTAATGATCAAAGACCGAGCTTGAATTGGTAACTCAGGCCCAGGTGAATTGACACAGGTGCCAGGTTGATAACATCTGATGACTTCGTTGTTGTCAAAGGAATACCAAGGTTGTTCGTTGGATAACCGTTCGTATATGTGCCCTCATTGTAAATCCCAGTTACAAAGTACTTCGCCAGCAGATCTATTGTAAGGATGCCAAGATCTGAGTCCCACAAATTGATGGCTCCACCGATCCGAACGTCTATTGCCATTTTCATCGAGTTCTTATCAACTACGAATTTGGTTGACGATGTTTCCGGGTGCCACATCTCTCCCTTCATTGGGAAGTTGAAGCCTGCACCGATCATAACGCCATAGA
>JAPLFN010000092.1:0-4742 GCA_026390655.1 Candidatus Kapaibacterium sp. | reverse complement strand
TATGTGTACCGCTCAATGATGTATCCCTTCCAGTCGGTCTTACTATCGAAGTACTCGTACGGCCTTGTGCGAGTCCCAACGGTAGAAACACCAACGTCAAGTCGTCCGCCGAGCTTGGACCCTTTTGAGAAGGGGGCGAATACCATCACTCCGTAGTTCTGGAGAAACCAGAAGTCAGGATTGACTTTGCGACCTTCAGCATTGTCTAGTGCAATTCCACCAGATACGATGCCAAGAGTTGGGCCAACGCGCAATTGGTACTTTGGCGCCATTGAAGTTGGTTGGCTGGTAGGGGGCTGAGTTGAGTCAACCTTTTCGGGATCGGTCTGAGCAAATGCAGGCATCGACACCATCATAGCTAAGAGAATAGTAATTGCTGTCCTCATCTACCGTCTCCTCGTGATTAGTACGTATTTTCTCGTAGGCTTACAAAAATACGACGGAATAGGCCTGTAACGTACAGCCGGCTAATGGTTTCTTCACTTTGTCACCTTGATCAATTGGACATGACGTATACCCTTCTTTCAGACGAAGAGCTATTTGCGCTGGTGCGAGATGGCAATGATGAACAGGCCTACCGGGCATTGTTCAAGCGATATGATAAACGGGTCTATGCTTATTGTCTGCGTGCATTGGGTTCTCATGACGATGCACAGGACATGTTCCAAACGATCTCGATGACGGTGTTTGACAAACGACAGTCGTTCTCTGACGGATCATTTGCTGCCTGGCTGTTTACGATCGCACGGAATTTTTGCCTCAAGGCACTGCGCGGACGTAAACACACAACGGAACTTACAGACGAGACAATGCCGGTTGAGGAAGAAGAAACGCGCAGCGAAGACTTTCTTTTACGACAAGCCCTTCACAAGGCAATAGGCGCTCTCCCAGACGAGTTTCGATCAGCACTTGAAATGAAGTACTTTGACGATCTGGCGTATGAAGACATCGCGAAGGCTCTCGACATCACGGTTTCTCTTGCAAAGGTGAGAGTGTTTAGAGCTAAAAAACTGATCCAGCAATCTATGTCCACGATAATTGACGAGCTACGATGACGAATCAAGAACTACTCGCCGGCTTTCTCGATCGCTCTCTGAGCGAGGAAGAACTCCTTGAGTTTGAGGCGCAGCAAACTGCGTCGCCAGAATTCGCAAGCGAGGTGCGCGAGATGCTGAAGGTTGAGGAACTCCTCACCGTGTCAACACCGCGTGTGCGCTACCCTGTAGAATTCCTCGCTTCAGTTGAGACTGCCGTGGCTGTCAAAGTGGCGGCCGGAGCTACTGCTGCCGGACTCTTTGCGGTTCTTGCACACAATGTGTGGACATGGGTCGCCGGTGGAACAGCCGCGGTGGTCATTGGTGGCGGGGCGCTGTATCTGGCCACGAACAAAGACGTCGAGTCTGCTAAGCCTAAGCCATCACCTATGTCCATTACGACTGCGCCTGCAGTTGCAACGCCGGCTCCATCTATCCCTACCTCTGTTGCGGAAACGCCGGCGATGGTAACCAGGAGAGTTTCACAACCTCATCCTGTAACGATTGCGCCTGCAAATACTACAACGAATAGTCGTGAATTGCTGAATGCGACTGTCACTGATCCTAGCGATGGTGCAACAAAGCAACTCAAGGCTGAGTACGAAAAATGCAAGGGATCTAACGAACATGTTCGATGTGCCCAGTTGGCTCTCCAGATAGGAATCAAACTCCGCAAGGACGAGCAAGGCACAGAAGCACGTCATTACCTTGAAGCCGCAGTAACTCATGCACGTGCGTTGAAGCTTGCTGAGTACGAGATGGACGCGAATGGAGAATTGGGCTTGTTAGCCAAGTCCGAAGGCGACGAGCAACGTGCAGCATCGGCCTTCCGCAGAGCTGTCGAGATTGGTCAGAACAATCAGAAGAATGCAGGCCGTTGGAACTCAGAACTCGAGAATCTCGAACGACGATAGTAAATGCCCTGTTAAGTGTGTTCCAGGAACGGCGATCGAATCCCTACGGTCGCCGTTCTTCTTTTATATACAGCTCGGCGCGCTGATACAGTTCCTTCTCTGGCGAGGTGAGTCCACGGCGGAACCATACATCTGCATTGATCTGCTTCTTCACTACCGGAACGTCAGCGCGCAGATACTCGGCTTCGTCATTCGCAGATGCGGGATAGAATTCAACATGTGTAAATGGTAACGTGCCACTAAATAGTTCGGCATCAGGAGTCGCAAGAAAGTCTGGGGGTAACACACGGAGGATCTCTACACGCGTAGATGGAATGCCCGATACATCAGTCACTGACTGGCTTCGAACAACAACACGACCGGGCTCACTCTTTGTACTCGCCCCCTCCTTGTCCTCTAGACGTAACTCAACGAGTATCGGCTGCGCAAGCACTGCGTCGGTTTCGAGATTGTCGTTCATGTTCCAGAGAATCGATGAAGGCACCGCTCCGGTGTCGGAAAAAGAACGAACGGACTTCCCTGATTGAAACATCGTAACTGACCATTTGTCAATCCCAGCCTCACTGACGATGTCGGGCATGACACGTACACGAGGAAGTCTGGTCTCATTCTGTACGGAGGAAGCCGCAAGTGGCTTTGCGAGAACGCGTGTTGGATCAACAATCATTACCCATGGTGGTTGTGATGCCTGACCACGTTTGACTTCAACTGCTATTCTGCGTAGCGGAATGGTAAACGTTTTTGAAACGTATTGCTGCACAGCCGCACACCGACGTGATACCAATTCCATACCAGCATCTGTTCCGTCGTCGTACGCCAATAGCGTGCAGGTAGAATTCGGATTGACCTTGAGTCGAAAACCTATGATATTCAGAATGTTGTACTGCCAATGAGTATTTGCGTCAAGCAAGGCAGACTGATCCTTCCATGTATTCGCCTCAACGGAACTGATCTGTACGTATCTCGATGGTATGGCAGACGATGTATCGTCGAACATCACAACAGGCATAATTGGGACGGTTCGCTCCACCCGTACGCGCTGCGCATAGAGTCGAGCATCATCGCTTACCGAACCATCATCGTGCATAAACGCAAGGCGCAATGAACCGCGCAGCACTGATGGGGGCTTCGGTAGCAACGTTGCATAGCGTTCTCGAATGGTCACCCGCAAAACGCCATCAATCACAGATGAGTCGCTACCACTCGTAACAAGCCTTGTTATTGGTTCGCGTACCTGTGCGCTGAGATCGACAGTGGTGTCACGAAGGATGACAACAGTTCGTTCATTTGTCTTAGGAACTTCGACTGTTGCTAATTCCTTTGTGCCGAAAAGATAGCGCACGCCAATGCCAACATTTATTGACTGTGTTTGAAAAGCTCCATTCGTATTCAACGACGTGAGCATGCGAGAATACCCTAGCCGCGGAACAAGCAAGAGATCACCTTGAGTGTTCAGCGGAAGAATACCTTCGGCGTGTACTTCAATTCCCGGTATGATCGTTGCGACGTTAGGGATAGCCCCTTGACCAGTTACTTGTTCAGTGTTACCGTCCACGAAGGGAAGCCCATTGGGATCACTAAAGCGTTGCGTCTGCTTGTACTTTGATGAGAGTTCAATTGAGAGTGGCACACCCACCTCCAAAGCGAGCCACGAAAGAGGCTCATATCGAACACGCGGTTCGATCATCATCAATGTGGCGTTTATCGCTATCGTGTGTTGAAGCGTTGCGAGGAACACGTTTCCCTGTTCAGTGGCGATAGGAACTCTTTCGGAAGCAGCATACACCGCGCTGGTATGGTAGGCACCGAGCCGACCTCCAATACGCAGATGCTCGGCGAGAGGGATATCGGCACCGAGATCAAACCACCATCCGGTGTTACCGGGAGATGGAATTCCAGGGACTGAACCAAATGTTCCGACGCCTGAATGAAATCCTGCACCCGCGGCTGCATCTACGGCAAGCGGTATTAACTCTCGCTGTGCGTAGAGCTGTACTGAGGCAATTACCCAAACGACGAAAAGTAACCGTAGCATCAGTGCAAAATAGGGCTACTGTACCACGAATAAGCGAACAACGCTATTGATAGTTCCGCCAGAAGCCCCCTCAACGAGAAGTCGGGCATAATAGGAACCAGCCGGAAGCACGATATCGGCCGATCCGGAGGAGCTGATGGTAAAGTCCCTCGCCCCCGTCCGAAGCTTGCCGGTGAGATCCACACGCACCTGCCCCAAGGCATCGATCACATCCAAACGGCCCCCTTGATTGGGAACGTTGCGAATAGTGAGGGTGGATTGCGATACCACGGGATTTGGATCTACATCTGCAACAAGAACCCCTTGCATGGGATTCACATACCGAGGCCGTCCATCTTGGTAGCGCCAAACATTCGTGACCAGAACCATCGCCGATCTGGACTGAACAGTCTGTGTCTTCCCGTCACCATAGGATATCGATGACTGCTTGATGGTAAGGGGCGAGCGGTCCGCGTCGCCAAGAACAACAACGAATCTACCCTGTGCGATCACTTGGCCACTGCCGTCGATCACCTCTCGAGTTTGTTCACCTGAAGGGAGCGTAACAAGCATCGTTGGATTGAATGTTACATCGCAGACGAAGCTATTCATAGTAACAGGCTGATCAAAAGGGTCTGTGGTCGTGAGAACCACATCAAACGATACGGTATCACCAATGCGGTGATAGAATGTATCGGCAATGAATCCCATCGAGAATCTGACTGGACGGGGCTTCATCGTAACGTTCACCACAATGTTCGTGGGGTCAACAGATTTGCT
>JAPLFN010000048.1:2309-3045 GCA_026390655.1 Candidatus Kapaibacterium sp. | reverse complement strand
TCCCCACGGCAATAGTGCTAAAGAACAGGCTAGAACCTCCATACGAGATGAATGGCATTGGAAGGCCCGTGGTAGGCAGAACGCCGCAGGTGACCCCTGCATTCACGAATGCATAGACCGCCAGGGTGGTGGTGATTCCGGCCGCCAGGAGTCTTCCAAAGGCATCAGGAGCCTTTTTAGCAACCGTGTAGCCACGCCAAACAATGACGATGAAGGCAAACATGAGTAAGCTCACCCCGAGAAAGCCATATTCTTCGCCAACGATGCTGAAAATGAAGTCGCCGTACGATTCCGGCAGGAACCAGTCGCGTTGGCGACTTTGACCAGGGCCGACGCCGAAGATCCCGCCGTTCCCAAAGGCAATAAGCGCCTGATCAAGCTGATACCGGACCGGATCATCGCCGGAGCCCCCTCCAAAAAAGGCAATCAATCGGCGAAGTCGGTATTCTGCGCTCACAGCATAGATACCGGCAGCAACTGCTCCTGTACCCACGATGATCGCCAGGTGCTTCAGATCTACATCGGCCATGAACATCATCACCATAACGATGAGGAAGATCACGCTGGCCGTGGAAAGGTTGGGCTGCAATGCTATGAGAAGGCAGACGGGCAGAACCCAGACGATGATCGGCACAATACCCTTCTTCCATGTGCGAAGGGCAAGCGAGTTGGTGCTCAAAAGCGCCGCTACGTGAATGACCAACGCAAACTTTGCCAGCTCTGAGGGCTGGAAATT
>JAPLFN010000048.1:0-2303 GCA_026390655.1 Candidatus Kapaibacterium sp. | reverse complement strand
TTTACCGGTCCAAGCCGGACCCACCTACTTGCGCCCTTTATCTCGGTACCCATCACAAGAACCATGAGAAGGAAACCGATCGCCACAAGAAGTACCGTTGCTGATGTCCCCTGCCACACACGATAATCGATCTTTGCAAACACGATCATCAGTATCAACCCAATGAGCACGCGTATGGCATGATTCCACACAAGCTCCTCGCTCGACCCAAACTTTACGTCCGCAAACGATGCGCTGGCACTATACACGAACGCTACACTAAACATCAAGAGCCCTGCGATCGGGAGCAAGATGAGCCAGTCGATATTCGATGGTTCTGGGCGAGCGTTCATACCTAGGGCAATTCAACCCAGAATGTAGTTCCTGCTCCAACCTGCGTCTCACGCACTGTCAAACGGCCTCCGTGGTAATCCTCGATGATCCGCCGAGAAAGAGAAAGGCCAAGACCCCAGCCTCTTTTCTTTGTGGTGTAGCCGGGCTGAAAGATACGTGATGCAACCTGACGCGTCATACCCTTGCCGTTATCAGAAACCACAACAAGCACACCCGTTCCCTTTGGCCGACGGCGCATTGTTAGTGAAATGACACCGTCTTTTCGCTCAATAGCCTCCACCGCATTTTTGATCAAATTCTCGATGACCCATTCGAACAGCTCCACGCTTATGGCTGCCTTGAGAGATCCGTCAAGCTCACGCTTAATTGTGACCTTTCTTCCGAGATTAGGGAGACGGGTTTCGAAATAGGAGCACACGTGTTCAACGACGTCCGCAACCACAACAGTTTCAAGCTTGGGTTGCGAGCCGATCTTTGCGAAGCGATTGGCGATAACGTTAAGACGTTCAACGTCGCGCTCCATCTCGCGCGAGGTCTCGTCCACTCGGTTCGCATCGTTTTTCTCCATTCGCAGAATCTCAAGCCATGCAAGCATACTTGACAAAGGCGTGCCTAGCTGGTGCGCAGCTTCCTTGGCCATGCCCACCCAAATATTGGACTCTTCGTTTCGGCGAATCGTGGAGAACGCTACATAGCCCACAAGGATAAACGCGGCAACGATCAGGATCTCAATGAACGGCATGTAGCGTAGTCGCCCTACAATCGCCGAGTTGGTGTAATAGATTCGCTGTACTACCCGACCCTCGGGATCTGTGACCTCAAATGGCGGATAGTCCTTTTTCATTTCTTGAATGGTGTACGTAAGCCACTCTCTTTGCTGCGCTACACTCAGCGTTGTGTCCATCTCAACATTCAGCATAAACTGCTGATACGGATAAACGGGTTTGCCGTTTTTGTCGGCAAGGATCATCGGGAATCGAATTGACGAACGTGTAAGGTCAACATAGAAAAGCATGATAGAATCCTTTTAGCAGGCCGGCATATAGCTCTACTGTGCGCACCTCGTTTGCAACAAGCTCGTCAACGATGGTCTTTGTATAGTAGAGGACGGCACCCATGATGCCAAGTCCAAGGACGGTAAGGAATACCTTGAGCTGCCACTTCGTGACGCTGGCGCGCCAGATGCGAACTCGATCAGCTCGCCGAACCTTTTGCCCAACACTCATTTCGCAGGTGAATCAACAAGGACTGATTCAAGATCATGTTGTGCCAGCGTTTGTTGCTCGCCTGTCAGCATGTTCTTTACAACGGCCGTACCCGCAACAAGCTCATCATCACCGATCATTACCGTCCACAAAACCCGCTCGCGATTGGCGTCTTTCAGCTGGGCCTTCATTGACCGCCGCTGCAGATCCGTAACGACACGGAGCCCCTTGCTGCGCAATCGGTATGCGATTATCTGCACAGGGAGCCGGGCGTCGTCGCCAACCGCGCAGAGGTAGACCCCTGACTCATTCTGTTCGCTCCATCCACCATTTTCTGCCTCAAGAAGAAGCATGACACGTTCAATTCCAATCGAAAAACCAACAGCGGGAACATCTCCACCGCCAAGCATCGCAAAGAGTGGATCGTACCTTCCTCCGCCACCTATTGCATTCTGCGAACCGAGTTCCGTTGTAGTGAACTCAAACACAGTTTGGTTGTAGTAGTCAAGCCCACGAACCAGCAATGGGTTGAGCACGTACGGTATTCCCGCTACGTCTAACAAATGGCAAACAGCCGAAAAGTGTTTCAGGCTTTCATCGTCAAAGAAGGAGCTGAGAAGGGGCGCTGCAGCAACGATTACTTTGTCGCGCTCCTCTTTTGAATCCAAAACTCGTAGCGGATTTGATGTGATTCTACGTTGAGAATCCGGAGAGAGGCTCTGTGAGTGCTCAGTTAGATACGAGACCAAAGCAGTACGATATGCC
>JAPLFN010000059.1:26394-61963 GCA_026390655.1 Candidatus Kapaibacterium sp. | reverse complement strand
CGCGAATCACAGGCACGGAATAGCTTCGTACTTGAATTTGCTGGACGGATCCTTCTCTACTTCCGTCAACAATTCGCTCGAAGTTCAAGGTTCGTCCTGTATCTCGCATCTGTGGCTTGATGCGTAGGACGCCTTCACTGGCTGATGCAATCTCACGCTCCCCGTCCTTAATCACGGCACGCGAATTCTCTACCAATGGCAACTTCGGATCTACTGTGTATTCAATATTCGGATACATCACGTCCGGCACGTCTACTACTGCAAGGGGCTGAGCGCTGACCGTAAATGTAACCGTACGAGTTTGCCCATCTCGTCGTTGAGCCGAAACCTCCACCGTGATTGTTCCGCTGCGTGGTGCACGCCCCTTAACAATGATCGTACGTTGGTCCGTGTAGCGTTGAACATCACCGATGCTCTCACCGATCACTCTAATCCGAGGAAGGCCAACGAGATCACGGGCCGGGTCTGCACCACCAACGCTGATACGATTCGTCCATTCACGCGTTGATATCGTTGAGATCTTATCTCTCGCAGCATCTATCCAGAACTCTCCGAGCGAAGCAATCGTGTTGCTTCCCCCTGATGTGTCGCGAACAACTACCGTGTCTCTACCTCCGGGCAGCGTGATGATCGTGGCGGGATTCTCATTCTCAACCATGGTAGTGAGCACGAATTGGGTAGACCCCGTCATACGGAGGCCGGCCGGGAGTTCATCGATGTCCGCACTGTTTGCTCCGGAATGGACGCCCGGAGAACCGCTTCCGAGGATAGTTACGCGGAAGGTTCGCGTGATCGCATTTGCCAGATCCGGACGCCAATGAAACACTACGGCATTGCGTTGCGGTTGATGCTCAAGAGCAAACATCGGCGTTGCCGACTCGCCCGGCTCAATCGTTAAAATCTGGCCGGACTCCACTTCTTCGATTCGGGCGCTTACGCGCATATCTGTTACGGTTCCGCTGTACCGAATAACATTGAACGAGTCAAGCGTTGTCACACGAGCTCCCCCAACACTATCTCGCGTGAGCCTGCAGAGCAACCTCATTCTGTCGGGAGTGAACTCAAGTCGCGCATGTGCAAGAGAGGCTGCCTCGCTTTTTACCCCTAACTGATCAAGCCTGTCCGGCATCAGCAGGACGAGCGCAACCAAGTAGAGCACGAAGTAGATCTCTACTCGCCTACGAGGCCGATGACGATCGTTCATCGCGATCCAGTATATGGCGAGAGAGTATTCTTTCCAGTTCACTTCGAACGAGGCGCGCAACTTCTTGTTGCTCAACAGCCTTTAATCGCTCACCCAAGGCATCTACACTACCGGTAAAGTTTTCAAGTGATGTGGTGGTATCTCGCATTGCATGTAGAAGGTTTGGATTTGGCGCAACAGCGCTAACCGCGGCTTCCACACCGTCTCGCATTTGGACGATCATTGTGTCCTGACGTTCCACGAGGTCATTCAGAGTACCGGCAATGGTTTCGAGTTGGACTGCCATCGCTGCATAGTCGCGCCCGATCTCCCCCAACTCTCGAAGCAGCTCTTCTGTTGCTGCTGACTGTTCACTTGAAGCCGAGGCAGACTCAAGGTCTTCAGGAGGAGTAAAGAACATCACCACAAAAAGCAGGAGAAGCAACAGCGCTTCTAAAATCACGCCTCCTACTACGAGACCGGGTGTCTCAATAACTCTTGTTCGGTTAAGGCCAACAGCAACAAGGAGGATAGATGCGCCGAAATAGACGAATGCGTTTACTGCCGAGTAGAAGAAGCGGTTTACCACTTCTTGCATCCAGAGAGCCGTACCGGAGAGGAGGCCGAGGGGGTGGAGGACCACTACATCTCGCTTAGTCATCCTGATGAGCTCTCGCTCCGTGGTGCAGATACGCCACAACGTGGTCAGCGTCACGAGCGCGCTCACCTGGCGCTCGAAACGTAGTTCTCGGTATATGTCGCGCAGGAGCGTACGGCCGTGTACACTTGCCAGCGTTTCAATGGTGGTCATACTGTTGGAACGTTCATGTCGGTGAAGTGTCAATGATACGGAATCTGTGCGGTTGTCCTTTGCTATCAACTGCTTCTGTCGTATCCTAGCGTCCCGTTCTGCCATATGGAGTTCCAATGTCTCTTTCCCGCCTTTCATTGATGGTCGTTTCCGTGATCGCTTCGGCTGTATCACTGGCTTTTGCGGGTACTGCCCCCTCCCCTAAGAGCGGACGCAGCACCCCGCCTGCTTTTGAGATCAATGTTGGACAGGCACGATTCGATGCTGGCGCTGACGCCTCATACGTTGACGCTGTCATACGCGTTAACGGAGTATTGGCGTACATCCACAAAGGTGGCCTCCACGTTCTTCAGACAAGGATCACGAAGGATCCTTTGTCGCCCAAGCACGACCCTCAATTCGACGTTGAAGCATATCGCGTGGACATGCAGCTTATAGCGAGCAACCCTTCGCCCCGTCTCGAATGGCAACAACGGGCACCTGGTATCACACGGTACCTACTACCTGGCACCGATGCCAATGGCCTTGTGGCAGAGCGTTACAGCGCCATGATCTATCATGATGTGTGGCCCGGAATCGACCTTCGGATGTACGTTAACACCCTCGGCGTGAAGTATGATTTCCTTGTGCACCCCGGCGCAGATCCAAAGCAGATCGCATTTCGCTACATAGGGGGCACTGCGCCTACCGTAAAGGCGAACGGTGACCTCGAACTTGTTACGCCACTCGGCACCCTAGGGGAGCAAGCACCGTATGTGTTCCAAGCAGGAGCAAATGGTGGACTCGGGGAAACTGTTGACGCTTCGTTTGACATTCGCGGACAATCGGTGCGATTCGCGATTGAAGACTATGATAAGACCACTATGCTCGTGGTAGATCCTCAACGCGTTTGGGGGACGTATTATGGTTTTAATCAAAACATCGAAGTACCGCGCCTTACCATCGATCCCTCCGGGAACGTGATTACCAGTGGATCAACATTGGCAACGAACATGCCAAACGTTGCAGGCGTGCTACAAAGAAGATACAAGGCGGGCTTTGATGGATTCATAGCGAAGTTCAGCGAGGCCGGCACATTCTTGTGGCACACCTACTATGGCGGATCGAAGAGCGATCGTTTGCGGGACGTGACCACCGACGCCTCAGGGAACATCTGGGCATGTGGGCAGACTGATTCTCCTGATCTTCCGTTTCTTTTGGTGGGAAGTGGCCCATATGGAGATTGGGACTCTGTGAACGGCGCAGAAGCAATCGTCCTAAAATTGACACCGGCGGGGGCGTGGGCCGACTCTTGGCAGATCTATGGTCGAGAAAGTGACATTGCAGCCGGAATTGCCGTCACTGCAGATCGCGTGGCCGTGATCGGATATACGAGGAGCCCACGGCTCGGAAATCTTTTGGGCGACCTACCCTACCGCAAGGACTCGTCCAATTTCTTCAACAACACCGATATTTTTTTAAGTGTTGTGAAACCGAAGGCCAGTGACCCCACAAAATGGAGCAACAACTACCTGATCTTTTACGGTGGAAAAGGTGAAGACTTCGGCAGCAAGGTAGCAATTGATCAAAATGGCGACATTATTCTCGGCGGGTTTACCTACTCGTCAAATTTCCCCGTAACAGACGGTACCGTCTACAAAGACTATGAAGACATTACGGTTGTGAAGTTTGGAGCCACGCCTGTGCGTCAATGGGCTACGATGTTTGGCTCGTCATCGTTCGAGGATTTTGGGAATCTTGCTGTGGATGCAACCGGTGGAACCGTGGTTGTTGGCAGCACGGAGGGGACGAACTTCCCTACCCTTACACCACTTCAGGCGACTCGCGCCGCCGGACCCAGCGGACGTCAAAGCGGTTTCATTCGAAAGTTAGGAGCAGACGGCGCTGCTCAATGGTCCACCTACTATGGTGGCACGGATTCAATCGGCGGACTCAACGGCGTTGCGGTTGATAAGTCAAACAATGTTTGGGTTGCGGGATACTCAAATCAATCAAAGCTGATACCCATAACTCCTGACGCATTTCAGCTATTGCCTAACGGTCTGTCCGGGTACGACGGGTATTTGGCAAAACTCAACCCGACGGGGACCACCGTTCTCTATGGCTCGTTCCACGGAGCCCCTTCACAGAATCCGCTGCCTCCGCTGCCCGGTATGGGAGGTCCCGCACCGCCCCCCAACTCGGATTTCGGTGCTGACGTACTGAATGACATCATCTGCGACGCAAATGCCTACGTAGCCGTTGTTGGTCTTGTAACTTCATACAGGATGGACACAACGGCAGGTGCCTACCAGGACTCGTCGAAGCTCCAGAAGGACACGCTACGAGCAAACGACTTCCTTTCATACTTCAGCAATTGTAAAGACTCGATTGTAACGATTGTCCCGAATGGCCCCGCCACTCTGTGCGATATCGACTCCCGCCAACTCCTTGCACCGGCAGGTTTTGATAAATACACATGGTCTACAGGGGGCACTGCACGTTCAATTGTGGTAACGGACTCGGGCACCTATTCAGTGCTCTGCAAAACACTTGATGGCTGCAGATATCGGAGCTCCATTTACATCGGACGAAATACGAAGCCAACCGTTTCCGCAGGAATCGATACATCTGCTTGTTTGAATGTGCCTGTGCAGATTTCAGCAACTCCAGGCGCTGGCAAGCCTCCGTTCAAGTACAAATGGAACCGCATCGAGACGGGACCTGAGTTCATAACAGACGACACACTTCGCTCACCGAGCGTAAATCCGAGTGCAACCTCGCGCTACGAAGTCACCTTAACAGACTCCTCCGGCTGTATTGCCAAGGACACGGTTCTTGTGACTGTTATCAATCCTAAACCAACCTTTGCACCTGCGCTTGTGAACTTTGGATCCTTGGGGGCTTGCACCGCGTCGGCTGATGCCGAGATCACTGTCACGAATCCAACAACATACGAGCTGCAGATCAGCGGCTTCACTCCGGACAAACCCATCCTGAGTCTTGTTACATCGTTAACTCCTCCAATCGCCGTTGCACCAGGAGCAAGTGCAAAACTTAAGGTTCGCATAACACCGACAGTTGCCGGCAACAGTGTTGGCACATTCGTCGTTACCGGCACACCTTGTGGCTGGTTGGGGAACTTCTCGTACACGGTAGATAAAGCCCAACTCTCTGCTACGGTTATACCGAGCACCGTAAGCTTTGGGGCCGGAGTCTTGTGCGAGCAAACAGCAAAGATGGACTCTACGGTCATTCGTAATGGTGGGACAGCAATGATGGTTCTTCAACCAGGAGTTGTAGGAGCCCCATTCAGCATCACGTCACCCACGGCCGTTGTGAATCTAGCCCCTGGTGGAGAACAGAAGGTTTACTTCCTTTATACACCTGCCGGAGCAGGGAATTTCTCTGACGTTGCCAAGTTTGCCTTTACGTCGGGATCATGTTCGGACACGTTACGCGTTAACGTTACAGCACTGACTTCGGTTGTTACTGTTACGTCACTACCGTCGACTATCGACATCGGAACCCTCTCTGGTTGTGAGAGTGAGCGCGACACAACAATCACGATCAACAACACGTCCGGAGTCTCCGTCAACGTTACTCTCCCGGCAACCCCGGAAGTGATCTTCACACCGCCCGGCCCGATAACAATCGGTGCACGATCAACACAGAACGTTCGTGTCACAATCCGACCGTCTGCCTCTGGAGCGTTCTCACAGACATCCACTCTTGTGGCAAATCCTTGTGCGGTAAATGTTCCCGTAACGTTTACAGCGCAGAAGAATGGCATTGCGTTTACAACGCCCCCTTCTGTGGACTTCGGAGAATTCTCTACATGCACACCTGGAGGTTCTACAACAAGGACTGCCTCGTTGTCCTTTGATGGCACTGGCACTGCTACCGTGGCCAGTGTTACGTCGGGAGCAACACTTACAACCACTCTTACAAATGGTCTCGTGCTCAACCCTAATCAGCCCGTGAGTTTCAATGTTGTTTGGACGCCGGTGGCTGAAGGTCCACTTGTAGACAGCATTGTGATCACGTTTGAGCCGTGCAGTATTAGGCGAGTGATACGCGTTAGCGGGACGAGAACACGACCGTCGCTTCGCGCAGAGAATGCAATTGTTGCGCTTGGGAACATCCCTGGTTCTGTGACTGGAACAGTGAGGTTCACGAACAACGGCACAGATACCATCAACATCAGTGTTCTTTCGCGGTCCGTCAATACGACAATTACGACAACGCGCCCCACGAATCTGACCGGACTCCTTCCGAGCGCACAAGTTGAGGCGGACTACCAGGTGAATTGTGCCGGACGTTCAGCTGTAGCAGATACGATCGATGCTACAATTCTTTCCCCGTGTGGCACAGGCGTCAACAGCATCCTCACCGGCACATGTTCAGCAAGTATCACTGCACAGAGCACGATCAAGGTTGACACGATTGCAGTAAAAGTCGGCGACAAGTTTGCCGTTCCGATTCGTATCACTTCCTCGCTGGGCCTTAATTCAAACAATCTTCGTCAATGGACCGCCGACCTCACATACAACCCAATGGTTGTTGTTGGATCAGGTGGCACCACTCCCGATTGTTTTGTAGCAGGGCAATTCACTCCATGCTCGATAAAGATCAGTGGCACTCGTGGAAACGACACGGTGGGTACGATCTTCACACTGAGTTATACTGCAGTGCTCGGCACCACCGACTTTACTATGCTGACACTTTCCAACTTTGCATGGACCGGTGCCCCTACTGCTCAGGTGAACACCATCGATGGCAAGGTTGTCATCACCGACATCTGTCGCGAAGGTGGAGACAGGTACCTCTTACCGAAGACAGACGGTTTCTCTATCAATGTCTTCCCTACCCCTGCATCAACGGATCTTACCATTCAGGTGAAGGGGGCCGGCACAAGCCCCATTCCGTGGAAACTCTCTAACTACATTGGAATTGAGGTCACAAACGGTACGATCATTCCTGATGCTACTGGCAACGGATCCGCGGTAGTAGACGTTAGACCATATGCTTCCGGACTTTATTTCCTCACCATGGATGCACGCGGTACAACGTACCGGAACACTGTGCTCATTCAACGATGATGAAAGACGCATCCATGAATATTCGCTCCCTCGCTCTTATCCTTTCAATCTTCACCGTGACAACAGGCAATGTGCTTGCGCAGGAGGCTATCTCACAAGAAGCCCCTAAAGCTAAACCCGTGCCTATTGCTACAACGTCGGTCAGGTCATTCTCCCTCGGCTTGACCGGTGCCTACGGGATTATGCTCAACGGAGTGTCAACGTTCACGTTGCCGTCTGTTCCGACATGCTGCCCTGGATATACGGGACGCGTTGTGTATCAGGCGTCTTCAACAACGTTTGTCACGGACGAACCAACTACCCTTAGATCTGGAAATCAGACTATCGAGACTGCCTTTCGCCATACTCTGAAGACTACTGCATCATTCGTAATGATCGAGCCGATGCTTGACTATCGATTTGCCGGAGGGCTCTCCCTCTTTGCCGGCGCGCGCCTCGGCACGTCAATGTCCGGAACATATGATCAAAAGGAGACATTTGCAGACCCATCACTCCCCTATGACTACACGGGTGGAGTGGCAGTGCGCAACGCGAGCTCCGGTGACCTGCCAAATATGAGCGGTCTTCAGGCCGGGTTGGTCTTTGGAGCTCGGTATCGTCTTCCGATGAATGCGGCAGGATCACTGTCATTGGTGCCCGAAGTTAGCTTCTCGCCAATGTTCACAGACGTGGTTACAGACGCCTCTTGGACCATCTCACCTATACGCATTGGTCTATCGATTTTAATGGACGTAATGAAGGAAGTGCACGAAGCGACGCCGCTGAGTCCGTAACTTGGTTGGCTATGGCCGACCTCGCAACAGAAATCGGGCGACGAAGAACCGTCGCCATCATTAGTCACCCCGACGCGGGGAAGACTACTCTTACCGAAAAACTCCTCCTGTACTCGGGCGCCATCCATAGGGCTGGCGCCGTTACGGGCGGTAAGCATACGTCCACAACCTCGGACTGGATGGAGATCGAGCAGCAGAGGGGTATCTCTGTTTCTTCGAGCGCAATGCGTGTTGAGTATGACGGACTTCTCCTCAACATCCTCGACACTCCCGGCCACCAAGACTTTTCAGAAGACACGTACCGTACGCTGATGGCTGTAGACTCAGCCATCATGCTTCTCGATGCAGGCCGAGGTATTCAAGAGCAGACAATCAAGCTGTTTAAGGTCTGCCGTGATCGTGGCATCCCCATCGTCACATTTATGAACAAGATGGATCGTCCGGCGCGAGCACCGTTGGAGCTACTGGACGAAGTTGAACAGGTTCTTGGGATTACTGCTATTCCGCGAACATGGCCAATCGGTGATGGTCCGGACTTTAAAGGGATCTTCGATCGTCAAGACCAAGAGTTCCATCGATTCGAGAGAACCGTTGGCAACCGATACAAAGCACCGGTAAGTATTGGCGATATCAGGGGGGCCGAACTTCGCTCATCGATCGGCGAGATGGCGCACGACAAGCTTCTTGAGGACCTAGAGTTTGTTGATCATGTTATCCCGGCCTTCGATCGCGAGGCCTATCTCAATGAACTCTGTACGCCTGTTTTCTGGGGATCTGCGATCACGAACTTTGGACTAGAGCACTTTCTTCGCTCGATCCTTACGCTCACACCAAGCCCTCAGCCGTTTGTAATGTCTACAGGCACGGTAGAACCCAACAGCAAGGAGTTCGTAGGCTTCGTGTACAAGGTTCAGGCGAACATGAACAAGTCTCACCGCGACCGCATCTCATTCTTGAGGATAGTCAGCGGTAGATTTGAGCGGGGCATGACGGCATTCCACCCGCGTAGCGGACGGGAAACCAAGCTTACCTATCCATTTGAGATTTTCGGTCGCGACCGAAAGATCATCGATGAGGCCTATCCCGGCGACGTGATCGGGCTTACAAATCCAGGCCTTTTTCAGGTTGGAGACACGATCACGGAGAAGACCAACGCCACTATTCCGTCATTCCCTCGTTTTGCCCCGGAAATCTTTTCAAAAGTTTGGCCGGCTACAGGCTCTTTCTCAAAGTCTTTCCGTAAAGGAATCGACCAACTTCGCGAAGAAGGTGTTATCCAGATCTTTACCGAAGCTGACGGAAGCCCCGTTCCGCTCGTTGGTGTTGTAGGGGAACTACAGCTAGAGCTCTTTGCATGGCGCATGGAGAACGAGTACAACGAAAAAGTAAAGCTCGAACGCCTTCCGTATACGAGAACACGGTGGTTGCTTTCGGAGGTGCGCCCAGCAACTGCAGCCCCTCTTGTGAGGGACGAGAATGGCCGTTTAGTGGTTCTCTTCAAGAATGATTGGGAAATCGACTACGTTAAACAACGCTCCGAGGGCTTGGAACTTTCTGAGGTTCCCCCAGTTGTTAGCTAGGGATTCAGTAACGTTGAAGAACACGTTGGGGAAGTCGTTTCTCATGAAGTTTCGAAGGCGCATCTTCTGGCTTAGCATTGCTGTGTTTTTTACGGCAATAGCATCGCACGCTCAAACTTCAATTGGTGGCATCGTTAACATTTATGCGCCCGTTACAGACATCGTTAATGCAGACTGTGCGTCTCACATTACTGTGCCGTCATCCACTGCATTTAGACCGAAAGATCTCGTTCTGATCATTCAGATGAAGGGGGCTTTACAAAGCGGCACGTATAACACACAAGCAGTCGGCCTTTTTGAATTTGCAACAATAGCCTCCATCACAGGCAACACGATCAACCTCCTCCATCCGCTTTTGAACGTCTACGATGTCAACGGCCGTGTTCAAATCGTGAGAGTACCCGTCTATGCTGATGCGGATGTTAACCAACCACTTAGCGGGAGTCAGTGGAATGGTACCATCGGTGGCGTGATCGTGATCGACGTGCGTGGCACTCTCAGACTCAATGCCAATATCAGCGCAGATGGCATTGGTTTCCGTGGCGGAACCTCCTGGCGCTCTGGTGGCGCCTGTTCAACGATGACGGCGAACGATGGGATTAATAGTCAATCGGCCGCCATGAAGGGAGAATCGTATGTGGATCCACAGGCAAGCAATGTCTCTGGTCGACAAGAACTTTTTTCCGGTGGTGGCGGCGGAGTATCTCACAACTCCGGTGGAGGTGGGGGCGGCAACGGTGGTGCTGGCGGACGTGGTGGAGCACAATGGGAAGGTTGCAGCCGGTTTTTTGATAATGGCGGACTTGGTGGCGTCAGCGCGCCGGCCGTTGTTAACAACACTGCGCGCATTCGATGTGGCGGCGGCGGCGGTGCCGGCCAAATGAATGATAACGTTGGTACAGGTGGCGCTAATGGCGGTGGCATTGTGATCATCAGATGTCAGACGTTGGGCGGTAATGCACGAAGCATAACTGCGAATGGTACTCGACCTATGGCAGATGCACAGAACGATGGAGCCGGCGCAGGTGGTGCAGGGGGCACGGTTCTGTTGGTCCTTCGGAATCTTGTTGCTGGAGTGTTCGTTGGTGCTGATGGTGGACGCGGTGGCAATGTGCGCACGAGCGCAATGCACGGTCCCGGTGGAGGTGGTGGAGGTGGATCGTTCCTGTTCTCCGGCGCGAACCTTATCGGTGGTCTGACGTTTTCCGTCACCGCCGGACCAAATGGACGCAATGTCAATCAGGCTAGCGCGGTAAACCAAGCATACCTTGCAACACCCGGCGATGATGGAATCAGTTCATTTGGTCAGTCCATACCCGAGAACACCGGGCAATTCCCGCTCCTGTCTGTACGAGCACCAAGAGACACGCTTGTGTGTCCCGGGACCTCGATTTCCTTCACTGCAAAAACAACGGGAACGTATTCTTCCATCGAATGGAAAAGAGCAAACGGGATTGTAGTGAGTTCGAAGACAGATCTACAGCTTGTTGCAACATCTACGCAGACATATACAGTATCAATCACCGACATTTTCGGCTGTGTGGCAACGGATACGGTAGTTGTCAACGTCCTCAATGGCTGGAAGATCGACTTCCCGGTTGTCAATCTCAATGCACTCGGCTGCACCTATTCCGTTGATACAGCATTGTGGCTCTTCAACAATTCAGCGTCCGATGCAACGATAACGAAGGTCACCTCGGCTTCACCAGGTGTAGCTATAACATTCCCGGCGCCAATCTTACTCAAGCCTGGGGAGCGCTATCGCATACCTGTTGCGATGAGCCTACCAACGAACGGCTCACTTGTTACAGCCAGTATTGACGCAACGATCACCCCGTGTGACACGGTTGTGTCCACAAACATCATTGTTCGTCGAAATGATCGAACGTTTGATGTTAACCCTAAGAACATCAGAATGCCGTCGATCGTTGTATGTACCGCCACCTCGCGCGATACCACACTTGGCTTTCTCTTCGATGGTGCGGCAGTAGACGTTGTAGATGTTCTCGAAATGGGCTCGTCACGAATCCTGTCTGCGAAGAGATTCCAGACAGTTGCAGGAATACCTACACAGACCAGGATCCGATGGCTGCCATCATTAGGTGCTACGGCTGGACGAATCGGGTTTGTTGTTCGTGATGGAGCATGTCTCGATACGTTGTGGGTAGACGTTGATGGCCCGGTTTCGGCACCGAGGATTACCGCATCACCCACTGTTGATGTGGCAACCCTGATCCTCTGCAGAAACTCACGCGCAGAGGTTGATGTTGACTTCACGTCGGCAGATACCACAACGTGGGAAGTCTCTGACATCTCGATAGTGGGGACAGCAACAGCGGATATTGCACGAGGCGACCGATTCGTTGGCAAACGCACTATTCGCGTGAGCGTAGTGCCTGCTGCTGTTGGCCCATATGAGATCGTAATGACCGTTCGTCTTTTGCCGTGTGACACGAGCGTGGTCATTCGCATCAGAGGTAGCGCGGTAAATGCGTTGTCCGACGGCACTCCGTTACTGGCTTACACGGAGAACATTGTTGGCCGTCGGCAGACGCTACAGGCCATCTATCGCAATACTGGCACAGCCGATCTTCGAGTTAGCGCCATCCGGGGTCCACAAGCCCCTTTCACTCTTCTCCGGACAGAACCAGCAATACCTTGCGTGCTTGTCCCTGATGCACAAATGACGGCTTTTGTAGAGATCAAGCAGAAGGTAGGCGTTCATCGTGATAGCGTAGTTGTGACGATCGATGACCCATGTTTAGGTTCTCTAACAACACAGCTCGAAGCAGAGGCAAGTGCGCGAACCGTTATCGCTATGCCTGATATCATATCTCGCATTGGTGTGGTAGACACCGTGCCGGTTCTGCTCATTCAGAGACCGCAGATCGACAGTGTTCTACTCGATGAGTTCACCGTACACGTCACCTGGAAGGCACGTGAGCTGAGCATTGCGTCGGGTTCTGACCAACGTTCACGTTGGACCAGCAGGATAGAAGGGGAACAGTTTGTTGTTGACATCGTTGGCCGATGGGATGGATCGGACACGCTTGCGCTTCTGCCCGTAAACACACTTTTGTCTTACGCTGCAAAGACAGATCTTTTGTTTGTTCGTGAACCCGGCTTGTTGTGGACCGATCAGGTTTCGGCAGTGGAATATGACGATGGAACTTTGACTGTTGATGACCCATGTGCGGGTCGTCAGATTCGCACGGTTCAATTCTCAGGGATAGGCACGCTAGCGATAAGCCCCATTCCTGCCGATGAACATCTGACACTGCGACTAGACAACGACCGTTCTCATTCGATCTCGATTGAGATCATTGATGTGATGGGGCGCATCGTAGATACACATGCCGGCAACATACTCCATGAATGTTCATACGACATCAGCGCTTTGCCCCAAGGCACGTTCATCCTGCGTGCAACAATTGACGGCGTCAATCGAGCATCATCATTCGTTGTCCACTAGCGTTCCCATCTTGCCTCCGGCAAAATCTCGAAAGGCGGTGCGAAGCTCATCATCTGTGTTCATCACAAATGGGCCATGCATTGCGATTGGCTCCCGTAAAGGTTCTCCAGCAAGCAACAGCAACGAGCCGTCACTCAGAGTCTCAATGTCAATTGTATCACCCGCAATGTCAAACGCAGCAAGGTGATGGCGGTCAACGACATGTTCACCGTTGATCCTCAATGAACCATTGAGCACATAGAGAAGCACCTGCTCGTATTGAGGAGCAGCGATGGTCCCGACAGCACCTTTCGTAAAATGACCCATAGCTGTCATCAGGGGGCTATGTGTTGTAGCCGGACCACTTACGCCACCGTACTCACCTGCCACAACATCCAGCGTAAGTGCTCCGTCAAGAGCATGTATGCGAGGGATATCGCCATGATGTAGTTCTTGGTAGGTAGGCGTGATCATTTTCTTGTTGGCTGGCAGATTCACCCACAGTTGAATGAGTTCGAGCTCTCCACCAGATTCTTGAACTTCTGGCGTTGGTCCTTCACTGTGGACAATGCCGCTTCCACTCGTGATCCATTGAACCTCGCCGGCACCGATCTGTCCTTCATTGCCAAGTGAATCACGATGCAGCACACTACCTTTAAAGACAAATGTCACGGGCTCAAATCCACGATGAGGATGCGGTTCTATTCGATGAGCCTTTACCTGTGGGTCAAACGTTTGCGGTCCCGCATGATGTAGGAGAAGAAATGGATCTGCGTTTCGAAGCGCAGAGACTGGGAGTGGTTGAGCCACAACAAGTGGGCCGACGCCAGTCATGAGGGAGCTTGTGATGATTCGGACGGGGCGTTTCATTCGATTTCGTTATTCCTTTCATGAGAACCTAGGATTACCACACCACTGCTCGTGCCCAATCGCGCAGCCCCCGCTTCTATCATTGCGAGTGCCGAAACTCGGTCACGAATTCCTCCGCTGGCCTTCACGAAAACCTTGGCGCCAACGTGTTCTCGCAGTAGCCGAACGTCCTCGATCGTTGCGCCGCCAGTTGAAAATCCAGTCGATGTCTTTATGAAATCCGAGCCTGCTTGCGTAACGATGGCACACATCTGCTTCTTCTCGGCATCGTTTAGCAGACATGTTTCGATGATGACCTTTACGATCGCACCATGATCGTGTGCGGCCACAGTAACTGCCCGAATGTCTTCGAGTACATCGCCATGCATGCCGCTCTTCAGAGCTGTGAGTGAGGCGACCATATCTATCTCGCTTGCGCCGCGGGAGATTGCGTCAAGTGTTTCGGAAATCTTCGCCTGCGTGGTTGTTGCTCCTAAAGGAAAGCCTATCACGGTGCAGATCAGCACATCACTTCCGGCTAGAATTGCCGTCGCCCGCGCAACATGCCACGGAAGAATACATACGCTCGCAAACTGATATTGGCGCGCCTCCGCACAGAGCACATCAATCTGCTGGGCCGTGCTATCAGGCTTGAGCAATGTGTGGTCTATGTATGATGCGAGGTCCATTGAGCTACTCCTTGCTTATTGAAGGTCAAGATCGCTGCCCAATTCGTCGGGCGGGCGATACTGATGTGTCCCGAAGGCAGAGAACATCTGGCTCACTGTGAAGATCAGACCGGAGAAACTACGTGTGTCCATGTTGTAGGCAACATCAAATCTGAACACTGCGTCTGAGCCCGAAGCTTTGAGATTGTGAAAGCGAAGTCCGAGGCCAACTGCGTTATGAAAACGGACAGCCTGTAGTCCAACACCCTGATTCCAAACCGTGCCTGCATCATAAAAAGCGACTCCGCTAAAGCCAAAGATCCAGGCCTTCCATCCAGGGAACCATCGTATCTCGGTGTTTGTGATGATGCGATTATCGCCACTTAGTCCGTTTGCTTGATAACCTCGGAGACCAGATTCATAGTCTAGCACGAGCTGTCGAAAGGCTGTCCAATTCCAGGCCGTCTGCGATTTAACTCGACCCGCCAGAACAAAGTTGTCGGAAAGGCGCCAGTGACCAAGTCCTGTAACCTCAAGATAGGTGTAGAGTGCGCGGTTCGTGCCAAAACCGGTGCCCCCTGCAACATGCCCAAAGAGATACAGATCAGATGTAACGTATCGTGATTGTTCTGCCTGAGCTCCGATGTACCACATCGTCTGTCCTCCATTACCGAGCGAGAAGATTCGTCCGATGATAGCAGAGCCCCATGCCCCTTCCTGTACATCCTCTGTTTCATACCCGTTGAGAAACTGGCTTCGCCTATACGTCTGTGAAATCGAAGAGAACGCAACAAGGAAATGGCCTGTGTTGTCAAACGCCTGACGTGAAGAAGGTATACCTCGATCAACATCAGAGATTCGCACGCTGGCACTTGTGAACAATCGATCACGTTCACCAGAGGCTTGCGAGATCCATCCAACATACTCGCGGTCGTGAAACGGGAGTAGCGTTGGTTGAGCGCTCGAACCATCATAGAAGAAGTCGCTTCCATATCCATTCCAAGCGCCTAACCCGAATGCCCACGGCGTGGTCATCGTCCGGTATGGTTTATTGAACTGAATCGTCTGATCGGTACGAAAGCGGTTTGCCTTCAATGCTGCCACGAGATTCACCTCACTTCGGAACAATCTCCTTTGCGTGATCTGAGCCATGCCCTCCCATCCGATGTCGTTCTCTGTTCGGTGGAGCCCATACACCATCGCCTGCGTAGCCGTGCCAAAGAGGTTTACTTCTTCCAGCTTGCCTCCCAAGCTTGTAACACCACCACCGGTTCCGAAGAGCAGTGCAGGACGGAGGGACCAACGATCCTGGGTGAACACCTCTACATCTGCACTATCCTGCCCCACCTGCTTATACGTAACACGCACATTTGCGAAAATTCCCATTCGGCGGAGTATCCGTTCTGTTTCGAGCAAGGCTGTGGTGTCAAGATCGTCTCCCTCCTCAAAGCGAAACTCGTCCTCAATGATATATGGCTTCGTGGTTGTATGGAGCGCATTCAACAGCGGTGCCCCAAAAAACCAATCTGCATGGCCTTCATCAAAAATGTCGCGTCGTTCAACGATTATGGATCGGATGATCAGCGGCAATGAGTCGATTTGTTGAGCCACGCCACCGACGGCAGAAACAAGGAGCACGAGTACACCGGCAATCCATTTCATACGGAAGTATCTCCCCCTTCGCGCCATGATTTCAATGACCCGAGAACCGCGTACACTTCTGTTGTGGTGTTGCACTCTTCGATACGTTTTACCAGATCAAGACAATCTCCATGCGAGACGGATCGTATGCGATGCTTCAATTCTAGGAGGAGAGGGGGCGAAACACTCAACTCATGGATACCAATGCCGACAAGCATTTCCGTTGCTGCTGCGTGCCCGGCCATTTCGCCGCACACACTTACGACTACCCCTGCAGCATGGGCTGCTTTCACGGTCATTGATATTAGTCGCACAACGGCTGGATGCATCGCATCAAAGATGTCGGCAACAAGTTCATTGGTGCGGTCTGTAGCAAGTGTATACTGCGCAAGATCATTTGTGCCGATCGACAAGAAATCAACACGTGAAGCGAAGATCGGAGCCATGAGCGCAGCTGCCGGCGTCTCAACCATGACGCCCAAAGGCATTGATCTATCGAAATCTACGCCGTCACGGGCAAGCTGAAGTTTGCACTCCTCGATCATGTCCTTTGCATGTTCCAATTCTTCGAGCGTAGAGATCATTGGCAACATGAACCGCACGTTTCGATTCGCAGACGTTCTCAGTATGGCAAGGATCTGGTTCTGAAAAATGTCCGGGCGATAGAGTAGGAAACGAATACCTCGAAGTCCTAACGCCGGATTCTCCTCATGATGTGGTATCCCTTCACGGAACTTGTCACTACCAACATCAAAAGCACGAAACGTTACAGGTAAAGGGTACGCCCGTTCTGCGATGTCTCGATACCATGCTACCTGCTCGTCAATCGTTGGGTACCGACCCCATCGCACAAGTAGCATTTCAGTGCGCACAAGGCCAATGCCTTGGCATCCGGCCATGATCGCCGCATCCACCTGATCGGGAGAATCTACGTTTGCCTTGAGGACGAGCTCAACCCCATCAGTGGTTCGCGTCGGTTGGCCAACTAATGCACCAAGGCGTTCTCGATACTCTGCAGCTTCGCGGTGCTTCGAGATGTATTCATTCAGCGTTTCTGATTCAGGATCAACGATCACGATTCCCGCAAATCCATCTACGATCACGATCGATCCGGAACTGATGATTTCGGTTGCGTTTCTAATGCCGATCACGGCCGGAATTCCGAAGTCGCGTGCAAGAATGCAAGAGTGTGAATTGATACCTCCGATTTCGGTAACGTATCCCAGCGTATGAAGCTGTCTGAAGAACAGCATATCCTGGGGCGTGATCGAACCCGAGACTACTACGCTATCACCTGCGAGTTCGTGCGAGAGCGTCCTATTACGCAGTGCTGCGATGATTCGCTCCATCACATGCTCAAAATCTTGAACTCGTTCTCGCAGTAGCGGATCCTTGGCTCCGTAGAGTATCGTTTTGTGTACGTCGAACTCGTTCAATACGGCAGACTCCGCCGAAAATCCAGCTTGAATTCGATCAATGATTGACGTTGTCATCATCGGATCGCTGGCTATAAGCAGATAGGATTCGATGATCGAGATCACCGTGCTCGACTCTTTCCGTGCAAGCTCGATAGCGTTCATGAGTTCAATAGTGGTTGCGTCCAGCGCAGTCCTGAATCGGGCAACCTCCGAAGGTATGTCCTGCACGTTGAGGACTTCCGGTTCCACACTTGGGCTGTCGGAACTGAGCACGAACGCCCTGCCAATGGCAATTCCGGGCGATGCAGGAATACCCTTAAGGACTCGCCCACTCGTTGAGGCACTCACAGCTGTTCGCCAAATCCCGTAGAGAACAACTCTGTGATCGCAGCCACAGCTTCTGTTTCGTCGGCTCCTTCCGCTAAGAGTCCCAGCTCGCAGCCTTGTTCGGCTGCGAGCGTCATTACTCCAATGATGCTCTTTGCATTGATATTAAACCCGTCACGAATGAGATAGATATCACTCTTGCATTTGGCTGCCAACTTCACAAGCATTGCTGCTGGGGCTGCCAACTTCACCAGCATTGCTGCTGGTCTGGTATGGACGCCGGCTCTATTTGCGACTATTACAGTGGTGGTGATCATGTGCCAGCATCCTCTTCGTTACCCTCACCGGCGGCCTTCCGGACCCTATTCAACAGCGCCGGTTGTCTTGCCAGTGAATCGTCACAAAGTACCACAATGCGATCAACATGCAAATCGTCCGATCGACGCAATTCGGCGTAAAGATCATGTTCTGTCAAGGAACCCGTAAAGCACCCAATGAACCGACCCAGATACATCGGTGGGGCAAGGACCATCGTGTTGGCACCATGGACACGTACCGCCTCCAGGGCAGCATCGACCGTGAGAGCAATCTGAATCGCAGCGTTTGGCGAATAGTGGCGGTAGCGCGTTCCTGGTGAGGCCCGTAGTGGTTCCGCACCGGTTGGATCCGAAACCTGCATTCCTGTTGCGGACGCCAGCGCCTCTGCCGAGATCACACCCGGACGCAGGATCAGCAGATTATCTGCTAAGGCCCTCACAACCGTGCTTTCAATTCCAATCTCGCACGGCCCGCCATCGAGGATCACAATCGAGTTCCCAAGATCATTCTCAACATGGACAGCCATGGTTGGACTTGGTCTTCCAGATCGATTAGCGCTTGGGGCTGCAAGGGGGCTTCCGGCCGCTTTGATGACTTCAAGGGCTATCGGATGGCTCGGCATCCTAATGGCAACGGTGTCTAATCCCGCGGTAATCTGGTCCGATAGCCCGGGAGCTTTCCGTAGAACAATAGTAAGCGGACCTGGCCAAAACGCGGCAGCCAATAGATCTACAATAGAGCGCTCCGTAGCTAGAATCAACGCGTGAGCTTGAGCAACGGTGGCCACATGAACGATCAGGGGATTGTCGGCCGGGCGCCCCTTAACCGCAAAAATCGTCCGTAGTGCCTCTTCACTATCTATCCTGCCAGCCAGACCGTAAACGGTCTCCGTGGGAATGGCCACGATAGACCCCTCGCGCAGGGCGCGGCCGGCGATGGAGATATTCTCAGAAGTTGGCGCGATGATCATCAGGCAAGTATAGTGTACGGACGCCATACCTTACCTTTGCAGTTCACATCATCCTCACGATATCGAACGATTACATGCGTCCAGTTTCAACGTTTGTTGTAACACCATCCATCCCGTCAGAACTTCTCCCGCTCAAAGAACTTGCATACAATTATTGGTGGTGCTGGAATTCTGAAGCCATAGAGCTGTTTCGCCGCCTCGACTCCCAACTCTGGGAGGAGGTTCGGCACAATCCCGTGGCAATGCTTGGTAAGCTCTCGCAAGAGCGCCTTCAACATCTTGCCAAGCGCCCCGAATTCGTCAACGCGGCAACAGCTGTGCTGACTCAGTTCCGCTCATACATGGATACTCGTGGCTGGTACTCAACGTTAGAGGCTAGGCCTGCATCGTACATCGCCTATTTCTGCGCGGAGTTCGGCATTCATGAGAGCTTCTCAACGTATTCTGGTGGTCTGGGTGTCCTTGCTGGCGATCATTTGAAAAGCGCAAGCGATCTGGGACTTCCCCTCGTAGGCATGGGGCTCCTGTACCAAGAAGGGTACTTCCGCCAATATCTCACAGAGAATGGCTGGCAGAATGAGCAATACGAAGAGGTTGACTTCTTCTCACTCGCGCTCACTCCCGTTACAAGCTCTGAAGGTAAGCCCCTTCTCATAAGTGTCGATATGCCCATTGGCAAGTGCTATGCGCAAATTTGGAAGGTAAATGTTGGACGCATTCCGCTCTATTTGTTGGACACCAACGTGCCGGAGAACACAATTCCCGCACTTCGTGACGTAACGGACAGACTCTATGGCGGCACGATAGACACAAGGATCATGCAGGAAATGATGCTAGGCATTGGAGGCATGAGAGCTCTTCGTGCTCTTGGCATCGATCCCAGTGTTTGTCACGCTAATGAAGGTCACGCCGCTTTTTTTATGCTCGAGCGCACTCATCAGTTCATGGAGACCTACTCCATGAGCTTCAGGGAAGCGTGGCGCATGACCCAGGCAAGCAGTGTGTTCACTACTCATACACCTGTACCAGCTGGTAACGAGGTATTCGACGTAGCAACACTCGCCCCCTATTTCAAAAAGTATGTTGAAGGTATGGGGCTTCCATGGGACGAGTTCATTCAACTCGGTAAGATGGGTGAAGCCAAGAAGGAAGATGGGTTTTCAATGACCGTATTTGGCCTTCGGGGATCCTCATTCCGCAATGGTGTAAGCGCACTTCACGGCGAGGTGGCGCGCTCCATGTGGAGCGATGTCTGGAGCGACTTTGCCCTCGAAGAAGTGCCCATAGAGGGGCTGGTCAATGGCGTGCACACACCTACGTGGGTGGCTCCAGAACTAGCAGAGATCTATGATCGTTACCTCGGCTCAGAATGGCGTACCGAGCCATGGAAGGAAGAATCATGGGAAGGCGTGGACTCCATCCCCAACATTGAACTTTGGCGAGTGCACCAACGCAGGCGTGACAGACTCGTTCTTGGAGCGCGAGAACACATTCTCAGTAAGCATCATGCTTCGCTCACTCAAGAGCAAATGTCAACTATTAACGAGTGCCTAGATCCGGATGTTTTAACTATTGGATTCGCTCGCCGGTTTGCTTCCTACAAAAGAGCGGACATGGTGATGCGAGACATGGAACGCCTGAGTAAAATAGTTCTCAATGCCGATCGCCCAGTACAGATCATTCTTGCAGGGAAGGCACACCCCAACGACACCCTAGGAAAAGAGCTCATTCAGAGTGTTCATCAAAAGATCAAGGAATTCCGTCTACAGAAACGCATTGTATTTCTTGAAGATTATGACATGGATACGGCGCGTCTCATGGTGCGTGGCTGTGACGTATGGCTCAATACGCCTCGTCGCCCGCATGAGGCTTCTGGGACATCGGGCATGAAAGCCGCCGTTAATGGCGTGCTGCATTGCTCCATCCTCGATGGCTGGTGGGCCGAGGGGTACGATGGAAAGAACGGTTGGGCGATAGGCCGTGGCGAAGTATTTGACCCGGAGGAGCAAGATCAGGCAGATAGCATCACCCTCTATGACGTCCTTGAGCATGCAATCGTCCCGCTATTCTATGACATCGGAAGCAGCAGGGTTCCTGATCGCTGGGTGGACATGATGAAGCACAGTATTCGTACAAACGCTTGGCGATTTGCGGCTCATAGAATGGTTCGCGACTACGCTCTCAAAGCATACATACCCGCTATGGATGGATTCGCCTCGATAACCGCCAATAATGGCGGTCAAGCGAAGGAAATGGTGAGCTTCTTTGATGCAATCGAGGCCAATTGGCCTTCCGTTCGGGTTTCCGACGTTGTGGTGCACGGTGCAGCCCATGCCAATGTGGGCAAGCGGATCCATGTTACCGCACGTGTGAATCTTGGCGCAATTCCGACGGATGCCGTTGTGATGCAGATCGTGTATGGCACGGTAAACTCAAAGGGAGAGATTGATCCCGCAAGGTCAACGCCCATGACATTGGTGCGAAACGACGAGCATGGCTCTATCTTTGAAGGGTCGTACGAGTGTGATGTCAGCGGGATGAACGGATGCACGGTTCGTGTAGTACCCGTCCATCCGGCACTTCGGTCATTAGCAGACGCACATAAGGTTGCCTACCCTATTATGACTTCGTGAAACTTCCATAATGGGTTTCGCTTATTAGGATGAGAAATTGTCAATTCAGTCGAATCAATGGAGTTTGTATGCTAAGTCGTGTCGCTACTATCTGCTGTTTTCTTGTTGTTGGATTCGCTCCCGGCATGGCACAGCTTTCGCTCATTACGTTTCTCAACAACAGTCCTGATCCTGCCCTAAAGACAGCGGACCTCTACGTGACGCAGGTGGGCACCACAACGAAGATCGAGGACATTGCATTTCAAAGTGCTGACAACCTTAACTCAGTGGCGATTTTTGGTGATATCGAAGTGACGTTTGCCATTGCACCTGGGTCAAGTATCAATGCTGGCGAGGCGCTCAAAGAGTACAAGTTCACGCCTTCTCCGGACAAGGGATACATGGTCATCGTTAGCGGTGTCAAAACCCCGGCTTCGTACGCGGTGAACCCAAACGGCAAAAGCACGGCTTTAGCATTCCTCTCTTTTCTTGTTGAACCCTCAGTTGCAGATCCAAATAAGACCGGCGTCTATTTTGCTCATGGGTCCACGGATCTCGAGGCTGGCGACATCTGGGTGCGCGGTGCCAGCAAGGCTGCGGTGTCGGCAATCCCGTATGGAGATCGAAGCCTAACAGCCACAGTTGTAGATCGCAAAACAACAACGATTGACTTTACAAAGACCGGCGACAAGACAAAGGTGATAGCATCGTTTAGTGTGGACTACGCATCGCTTGCAAGTGCGATCATCGTCTCTGTTATCAGTGGATTTAAAGCGCCGGATGACAATAGTGGCAGCAAGGACACACTTGCACTCTTGTCGGTACTCGAAGATGGACGAGTCGTTAAGTCTCCATTGATCGCCGGATCGCAAACGAGCCGATATCAGTTTGTGCACAATGCGGCAGACCCTTCACTCGCTACGATCGATGTATGGGTGAATGGGGTGCGAGCATTTGACAACCTTGGATTTCGGAAAGCCACGGTTTTTACGGTTACCCCATCGAACACACCTGTCGTGATCGGTTTCGCTCCGCCAACGTCAACGGTCTATAAAGACACCTTGATGACGATAACACTCGATCCACTTCGCGCCGGCCGTAGCTATACTTTTGTTGCTTCAGGGGTGGTGGATACGTCCAAGTTTAAGCACAACCCTAACGGCAGGCCATTCAAGCTTAACGTCAGTGTACTTGAGGGTGCGTTGGAGCAGTCTTCTGAGACGGGAAAGTCTGCAGTTCGAGCAGGACATTATTCAACGGACAGCCCAACCATCACCTTATCCAGCACCACAACGACATATGGTTCTAAAATGTCATACGGAGATGCTGCGCCTGAGTACACTCTGATCACACCGCGCATTGATACCATTTGGGTTGTTGATTCGGCCGATAAAAAGGTTAAGGGGTACGTCTGTGATCTCCGTGGAACCAACAAGTCTTTTCTCGTGCTGGCATCTGGCTTCGCAAAGCCAGACTCGAATCTCAATGGCCCCGCCTTTAAGCTCATCCTTGTGGAAGCCAGTGGTGCAGTAAGCTCCAGCCTCGTAGAAGTAGATCCGGGGACAGTTTCGGTTGACGAGGACGCCTACGTTTCAGCAACCTGGTCAATCGGCCCTAATCCCTCCGGCGATGTTCTCAACATTTCATTTCCGATCGCTCCGATGATCGTGGAGAATGACTATCGGGCTGAAGTAATCAGTATTGCTGGAAGCGTCGTTAGTGGCGCGGCAATGGTGTCTGACGGGACATCCTTACGAGCCTCGATCTCTGTAACTTCAATTGCTAATGGCACATACCGCGTTCGCGTGGTTTCATCCGGGGGTCACGTTCTTGGCTCAAAAGGGCTGGTTGTGACCAGATGATTCGTATATTTGTGGCTCTCCGAGAACCACAATGTTTGAATCACTAAGCGACAAACTCGACTACGCCCTCAAGGCCATTCGCGGTCAGAATAAACTGACAGAAGAAAACGTGAATGAAGCCTTGAGTGAGGTGCGTCGTGCCTTACTCGATGCGGATGTGAATTTCAACGTCACCAAGAAGTTCATTGATGACGTTAAAGAGAAGTCACTCGGCATAGAAGTTAAGGGCAACCTCCTCCCTGGTCAACTCATGATCAAGCTCATTCATGATGAGCTTGTAGCGCTGATGGGTGCGACAAAGTCGGATCTTACCATGGCTCCGCAAGCTCCTACGGTCATCATGGTCGCAGGTCTTCAGGGTTCAGGGAAAACAACATTCTGCGGGAAGCTTGCAAACAGCCTCATGAAGAAGGGTCGTCAGCCCCTTCTCGTGGCATGCGACATCTACCGACCGGCTGCTATCGATCAACTTCGCATGCTTGGACAATCGATCTCGTTGCCTGTTTTCTCCAAGGAGAACGCGAAGCCGGCAGAGATCGCCTCCGATGCTCTTGTCTACGCAAAGAAGTATGGCAGAGACGTTGTCATTGTCGACACCGCTGGACGCCTGACCATCGATGAAGAAATGATGCAAGAAGTGGCCGACCTCAAAACACTTCTTAAACCACACGAGATCCTTTTTGTGTGCGATGCGATGACGGGACAGGACGCGGTAAACACTGCTCTGGCCTTCCATGAGCGTCTCGAGCTCACCGGCGTTGTTCTCACGAAGCTGGATGGAGACACGCGCGGCGGTGCAGCACTTTCGATTCGTGCGGTAGTGGGCAAGCCGATCAAGTTCGTGGGTGTCGGCGAGAAGATCGATGCCCTCGAGCCCTTCTATCCGGAGCGCATCGCGTCACGCATCCTCGGGATGGGAGACATCGTAACGCTCGTTGAGAAGGCGCAAGCCCAGATAGACGATAAAGAAGCGGAGCGTCTCGAAGAGAAACTCAAGAAGAATCAGTTTACGTTTGAAGATTTTCTCGATCAGATGAAGATCATCAAGAAGATGGGGTCGTTACGTGATTTGCTTGGGATGATCCCGGGTGTTGACAAGGCTTTGCGTGACGTACAGATAGACGATAAAGCGTTTGGTCGGGTTGAAGCAATCATCCTCTCAATGACAAAGGATGAGCGTGGGAATCCGCGCGTGCTTAATGGTAGCCGCCGCAAGCGGATAGCGGCTGGAAGTGGCACATCCGTTCAGGACGTGAACAGACTGATCAAGCAATTTGAAGACATGCAGAAGATGATGAAGAACATGACGAAGGGTAAGATGGCGAACATGATGGGCAACCGTCAGCCGCAATCACCTCTCAGCATGAGACGGTAAGACAAGATTTTCAATTCCCTTTTTTTCATGCCTAAAGTCCCTTAAGGAGACATCATGGTAAAACTCCGCTTGCGTCGCCGCGGTCGTAAGAAGCACCCCTTCTACGATATCGTTGCGATCGACGGACGCGCTCGTCGTGACGGCGCTTCGATCGAACGGGTCGGCTACATCGACCCAATGACTAAACCTAAGAACGTCGTCATCGACGTCTCACGTGCCATCTATTGGCTCAGTGTTGGCGCTCAACCGACGGATATTGTCAACGAGATCCTCAGTCGCGAAGGGATCCTCCTACGTCGCCACCTTGGTTTCAAGGGTAAGACGGAAGAAGAGATCGACGCTGCAGTAATCCAACACAAGGAGGTTGCTCAGGCTCGTCACGACCGCCTCAAGAAGCGTCGTGCCGATCGTGACAAGGCCCGTGCCGAGGCAGCAAAAGCCCCTGTGATCGAAGAAGCACCAGCTCCGGTTGTTGCAGAAGTCGTAGCAGAGGCTGCTCCTGAAGTCGTCGCCGAAGTAGCTCCCGAAGTAGTTGCTGATGTAGCTCCTGAAGTTGCTCCTGAAGCCACAGCAGAAGCAGCTCCGGAATCAGCCGAATAATTCGACCCAAAAGATCGATTCCTAGACGCGCTCATCGAAAGATGGACGCGTCTTTTTTGTTTAGAGTAATTCGTCACTTCGTCATTTCGTAGTTTATCAGATGCTCCATCCGTCCATTTCTTCTCGGTACACTGAACAGCGCAAGATCTACACCCGGTTGCTTCGGCTGTGTTTCACTCTTGCGGGTCTTTACTGGATTGCTATCTACATGCTTCCGCTGGAGAAGCACGCACCTCTGCGCGCCGGACAGTCCGTGATCTACTTTATCCTTATGACGCTATGGGGCCTCGACTATCAGCGAGAGCAAAAAAGATTGACAGTGATCATCAACGCAGCGAACGCTAAAGCCATCCCCCCGTGTGAAGTTGAGTACGCTGATGTCGTTGCCCACAATGCGCTCTTCACGATGATCACTTTTCGACGTGGGTTCTGGGGAGTTTTCGTTCCACTGCTATTCGGTCTCGGTTTAGCCACGTCTATTGTCCTTTTGATTCTGCAATACACAAGGTTGATCGTCTCGTTCTAATGCGGACAAGGATACCCATGAAGAATCTCGCGCTTGCGCTGTCTATTTCCCTAACAACACTATTGCTCGGTGCCCCTAGTGCAGTTGCGCGCATCGATACCGTTGGACGAGACAACGGCCTTCCAGGCAGCACGAATACAAGTAGAGATCAATGGGAAGAGTCAGTTATTCTTGGGCCGGGCAGGCCGTGCATACTCAAGAAGATTCTTGTCTACTATGGTTCAGGCAAAGGTGCCGACGAGATACGCATTACGGGAGATGCTTCCGAAGGAACAATCCCACCGACACAGTATTGCTTCCCCTATAACACCTTGGCTGCAGTGACGGTAAATGTTGTAGCAGCCGGGTGGTTAGAGATTGATGTCAGTGCTCACGGGCTCATCATCGGTGGTTACGATCGTATCGTGGTACAACATCTTATGAGAACCGGGGGACCTGTGTGGTCGCAGGACAACAATAGCCAGACAGAGGTCACCTCATACCTCTATGACCCTATAACACCGAACCCGAATTTCTACAACATACCCGGCATCTATTACCGGTCTACAGGCGACTACATGGTCAGGCTCGTCGTGGAAGATGAGTACGAATTCCAGCCCGCTCCATCTCTAACCGATGTCTCTAAAGCTATGGGGCTGGTCGGTGACAACGGCGCAGCCATCTCTGCGGATCATGCAAGTGTGATTGATTGGGACAACGACGGATTCGATGATGTGTGCGTTGGGTCGTTGTACTTCCATAACGAACGAGGCGAGCGATTCTCTCGCGCTTCATTGCCAATGTCAGGCGGCCCAACATCCTGGGCAGATGTCGACAACGACGGCGATATGGACTGCTTTGTGGCAGCCGGGAATACGAATGACAAACTTTGGCGCAACGACGGTAATGGGAAGTTTGTGGATGTAACAGCCTCATCGAAGATCACCAATGACGCACCAACTGTGACAGCACTATGGTTTGATCTGGATCAAGATGGCGATCTCGATCTCTTCCTTGGCAACGGTCGCCGAGAAGTAAGCGGCCAGGAGACCTACTTTCAAGACAAGCTCTGGCGTAACGATGGCGGCCTAATCTTCTCGGACGTAACTACAGCGTCTGGTATCGCTGCGGGAGAGCCAAGCCCCTTCTACGATACATGGGGCTCATCGTTGTGCGACTTCAATGACGACGGTTGGACGGACATCTTTGTAGCTACCTATCGCCTTGCACCGGACAGACTCTATCGCAATAACAAGAACGGGACGTTCACCGAAGTCTCCCGACAAACAGGCGCGATTGGGATACCGACAACGCAGCCAGATTATTTTGGGCACGGCATGGGGAGTGATTGGGCTGACATCGACAATGACGGCGACGTAGATCTCGCTGTAGGCAATCTTGGACACCCTGATTCACGCGCCCAATATTCCAACCCGTCGCTTATCCTCCGCAACACCGGTACGAACGCCACACCAACGTTTACAAATTGGTACAGCACAGACGCACAAGGCATTCTCCGATGGCACGGAGTCAAGTTTCGCGAAATGAATTCAGGGATGTGCTTTGGAGACCTTGATCATGATGGAAGCACAGACCTTTGGCATGGGCAGATATCATATGAAGGCTATGGGACGGGTGCTAACCGTCCAGCACACCTTTACATTGGATCAACTACCCCAAACACGTCGTTTGTTGATCACGCGTGGGAGTCGGGAATGTTCATCCACGGGGCGTGGACTGCTGTTCGGATAGATTTCGACCGAGATGGAGACCTGGATCTTCTTTGCTCGAGCGGTACCGAGAGTGTTAAGCTATTCCGCAATGACATGCCAAAACAAGGCAAGTGTGTTACCCTGCGTCTTCGCGATCTCTCAGGTTCACATCTCGATGCCTATGGAGCGCACGCCATTGTCTTTGCAGGGGGCAAGCAGTTCCACCGCTGGATGCCGGGTACCGTCTCTGGCGGGCGGATGTCGCAGATGTCGCATGACCTGCATTTCGGAATTGGCAACGCCAAGATCGACAGCGTTGTTGTTCGATGGCCTAGTGGAGGTAAGACCCGCTTCACCAATGCCACTGAAAACTCAGCGTGGGTGGTATCAAGCGATGGAACTGCCAAGCTATTGACAGGCTCACGAGCGCTTCAAGTGTCTCCTGCACGAGGATCAGTTGATAACCCTGCATCGACGACCCTACGTTGGACAGGACCACGAGGATCGAAATATGACGTGCGAATTGGGAAGGAACCAACACTAACTCTGCCTATCGTAAGCGTGGTGTCACAGACAGCCGACACTCTATTGAACATCAATGACACACAAGGCACAACGTACTTCTGGCAAGTGCGCATCTCCGGGCAGACCTGGTCACCGGTTTGGGACTATACAGTGGGACGTCCGGCAGCACTTCCGGTCGTTCCTGTTACACCCCGATTCCAAGCAATCAACGTCCCTACAACGATCGCATTCGCATGGAGACCTGCCATGTTCCCAGGCTCACTGTCATTGCCCACAACCTTTGCACTCGAACTGTCACGCGATTACGGCTTTGTCGATCAGGTTCAACGATTCACTGTGACTGACACCACGTTGGTTGTTACAGGACTCTCTCCCTATTCTCACTACTATTGGCGCGTTCGTGCAAACAGCGAATGGCAGAACGGCACCTGGTCAGATACATGGCAATTCGTAACGTACGATGTGCCGGGGCCCGTGAGCCTGGTCTTCCCTGAGAACAACGCCAACAACGTCACAATTCGTCCGCGTTTCTCATGGACACGTCGGCCGGAGGTGGACAAAGGATACGAGCTAGAAATCGACACTAGCGCGACCTTTGCAACAGCTCTCAAGCGTAAGGCTAGTGACACCTCATATGCCATCGCTCCGCCCCTCAAACCATCCAAGCAATACCACTGGCGCATTCGGGGCGTAAATCTTGCTGGACCCGGTAGGGACAGCGAGGTATATGTTTTCACTACATCGTCCACAACCTCTGTTGAGGAAGACGCACGGCGAGATAATGAACTCACTGAGACAATTGAACTCTATGATGTACTCGGGAGGCAGGTAGCGTCTGGGCCTGCAGCCCAACGCGACATGTTACTCGAGCGCACCACTGGGCTCGTCTTCTGTGTTGAACGGTCTCGGTCGGGCAGAGTCACTGCCGTAGCACGCGTAACCCCGTAACCCGTTTAACGGTCACACGGTCACGCCATGGCGTGACCCTACGTATCTTCGCGTCCATGTTCAACGCGATCTCAACCGTCCGACACATCGTACGCCCCATGCTTAGGCGTGACGCGCCCCAGTACGCCTCAACGATCTCGCTTTTCGCATGCATTTTCCTTGCTGCCGTTTCACTTGGGATCGGCCTTGTTCAGAGATCCCTGATCATTCAAACGAATGGCTACATCGCGCTGATTGATATCGGTAACTCGTTGCTTTTTTTGGCTGCCGTTCAACAGTCAATGCGTGACCCAGACATTACCTTTAATTACGGATATGGTAAATATGAGAGTCTCGCGATCCTCGTCAGTGCCAACCTCCTGATCGTCCTCACCATCATTACGCTCAGCGAAGCTGTTGTGATCTTTCAGAGCCCACCAGAGAACAGGAACACGTTTCTCCTGCTTGCATGGAGCGCCATCTCGTTCTTTGTAATGCGAATAACGGGGCGCCTGCTGAATACCTATGCCAATCGATTCCACATGCCTATGCTGCGCTATGACGCCGAACTATGGCGTGTGGACTCATGGATGGAGATCGGCGTCTTTGCAAGTTTGATCTTAAGTGGTGCATTGCAATTCACCGGAAGCTATGCTACCGCGGCCGTTCTTGACGGCGTGGTTTCCATAGCGCTGTTGCTGGCAGCCATCCAGGTACCCCTAAAACATGGTGCAGAGGCCTTCCGCCAATTGCTTGATCGCACATTGCCGGACGAGATGCAATATGAAATTCTTGCTGTGATCGCAGACAATCACGACCGGATGTGTGAATTCAAGAGCGTTCACACGAGACGTTCAGGCAAGGACATATTCATCGAAATAGACCTTGTGATGCCGTTCGATTACACCCTTGAACATCTCTATCAGCTAGAGGCGGACATTCTCAAGGGACTTCACGACAAATTCCCTACGGCTGTCCCACGCGTTTATGTTACACCATGCGATCATCAATGCGAGCATGCAGGGGGCTCTACGTGTCCCGTAAAGAAGTCCATTCAGCCCCCTACTTCGATCGCTTGACCTCGATCTGAACAGTGCGGCTCAGAAAGCGTTCTTCAGGAGTACCATAGGCCTCAATACCAGGCGGGAATCTGTCAGTCCGTATTTCATTGCACTGAAGTTCTACGCGTTTCTTGAGGTGGGTCTTGATCGTTGCACACACAGCGTCGGCTCGTTTCTGCGACAGCTTTTTATTGAACTCCGCATTGCCAAGCATGTCCGCATAACCGCGCACCACAACAGTAGATCCGGCAGGTACGTTCTCAACGAACGTTTTGATCTGCTCTTCTGCGATAGGCGTGATCTCATCGCTCGCGACATCAAACAGCGTGAGTGTAAGACGCTCAAGGATCGCATTGATGTGCAGCTTCACATCAACCGGGCGTCCATCCTGCATCAGGTCAGCTGTCGCAGGAGTTAGAACCTGTGTGATCTGCCCCGGAACTCCCTTGCCAGACTGAGAGAACACTACGTTAGCGCCTGACGTTGCTTCAAGCGTCCAATCCGTCAAGTACTTCTGGCTAGTACCATATGGATCGAAGAGGATCTTCGGTGGATCCACTGTCTGTGCTTCATTGAATCTCCGCTTTGCAACCGATGCTAGCAGGGCAAGGTCTGTTGTTTGGATCTCAACACGACGGTTCTCAGAGTATCCGTCTTCGGATTGTTGTCGCGTGATCTTTTCAGGTGCGCACGATCCCGTTCCCGTTTCCACAATGATGCGTTCGCCACCGATTCCCCATACGCGAGTGAGATAGTCCTTCACGGCTGTTGCACGTTTGCGGGCGAGATCACAGTCGCCTCCCTCCGTGGTCGGGTCCGCCGTTCCGCGAAGTCTGATCGTCGTGTTCGGCATCAACTGCATGCGCTCACCTACAATGTTGAGGATTTCACGGTGAACAGTGATTGTACGAGGCGCAATTGCGTCCGGCTGATACTCTTTCGCATTAGTGATCTGATGATATCGGAAAGACAAAGAGATCGACTGAGCTTCGAAAAACACTACAGGGAGAATCGGAAGTGCTTCTGTAATGAATTGCGTTGAGACATTGATCGTAAACACATCCTTCATCGCACCGGACGCCTCAACTGCTCGCGCCGCGATCTTGGCGACAATCACAGGAGGCGGTGGGGAAAAGACGGTGTCTGTACGATACGCACGATCCGTTATGGTGACGAGGTCGGACGCCACTACAGTATCCGTTTCAATACGCTCCGGACCTTCAACTCTTCTACGCTCTGCATCGGGGGCCACATCTACAAATACAGAATCAACAAACACCTCACGTCTGCGCTCTACCGGCGTTGGTGGTTCCGGTGCGTTGAGAGACATCGCCACACTTGCTCCCACACGGAGCATGTTTGCCTTCCAATTCTGTCCTACGATGATATTGCTCAGGCCGATCGTATAAAGCACCTCCGGCGTGAGGATCACCGAATGATTCTCCGTTAGAGGAATGTCAAATCCCAATCCGATAACCGCACCAAGTATTGGCGAGGTGAGGCCCGTCATCGCAGCATTCACAGTTTCGTTTCGTACGCGCCGTCCATTCTCAAAAGTGCCGGTGCCTGGGGTCTGCAAGGTTTCATTCTGCGTGAATGTAGGTTGGGTCATAAACCCTGCCGAGGCGCCTACCATTAAGCGAACTGGATTCACAATGCGGACATCTACAAGAAACTCCCCGCCCAACCAGTTCATGCGCGCATCGAGTGAATGGCGAGTAACACCCTCCGTTGCATTCGTCACAAAAATATTCTCATCCGTTTCAAACGTGCCACTATAGGGGGCAAAGGTTCCACGCAAGGTTAGGCGGAACATCTTTGTAACCTCTTGGCGCGCAAAGAAAGAAATAGCCGGACCAAAGCTTTGTGCGCTAGTATACCCAACGCAACACGTTGGTGCTTGGGGTAGCACAAAGTCGCCACTGTGCATTACCATGTTGAGGTCTGCACTAAGACCTATTTGAAAGAGCCAGACATCTTCCGGTTTCGTAACCTTCCACCATTGGGCAGATGCAACGATTGGAATAACTATGCAACAAGCGAATGCAATGAACCTTCGAAGAAAACGATTGTCCATCATCGCGCCCCCTCAAGAAGAAGCTTGCTTGCGCGTTGTGTGGGAGTTATCACGGTGAAGATCACGAGGCCGCTCACCACATCAAATGGAATTACACGCTCTAAGACCCTATCGACCTCCTCTGATGGAGTTGCTGTACCGTGCCATACTCGATTTCCGCGTACGTCGAATACTGCCATTTCAGCAAAGCCTGTCTCTGCCAGATTCACGCGGATGCGAATACCTTCCTTCACAGACATTGCCTGGACGTCCAGTGGCGTGCCGAGCGTGGTGTAGAGCCGAGGACCGCCCCCTAGCCTACAGATGCCACGTACGAGGATCGGAGTCGATCGAGTTTCGATACGTATGCCCGGGCCGGTTCCAATCTGGTCAACACGGACGATCTCAAGCGAAGTGACGCTATCCTGCCCCAACGTTCCCTGGAACGTAATGTTGAGAAGATCCGCGTCTGTTAACGGCACCGGAACGGTGGCTTCAAAATATTGCTTGCTACGTCGAATCCCGTTGGTATCTGTTACGATGTCGTCAATCACTTTCTCGAGCGGCACAGATGAGGCCGTGCGGAAAAGTATCGACGGATCATACGCAAAACGGAGTGTCAAACTGTCGATCCGGGCAAGATCGAGAAACTGAGCTGCTTCAAGACGAACATTGATCGTAGTAAGATCTCGAATCGCCAATGTGTCGCCCGAGGTAGTGAGTCGCGCAAAGGAAGGGGGCGGAGGTGCGATCGAAAACTGACCGCTGGTATCAGACTGGAGTACGATCTCTCGGATCTGCCATATACGTGCAGTGCCGTCTCTTGACGTGGTGAGGACACGATCGCCAGCTGCATTCCAACGAACAATTCCGACGTCATCGTTATGTTGAAGGTTGCGGATTGTTTTTCTTGTTGCTATCTCATGTATCCGAGCAAAATTGTCATCGGACGCTCCTGCCAGGAGTGCACCGTCAGGCGAAAAAGCCACCATACGCACGGCTCCGCCATAGCCACCAAAAGTCAGACGGCGTTGGCCATTTGTGGCGTCCCAAACAATAACCGTTGAGTCCGCCATGCCTGTTGCAACAAGAAGACCATCAGGAGAGAACGTTACGCTACGAACGCCTTCTCGTGCGTCGTTTGCTACCCAGACCTGAACCGCAGTGGTTGAGTTCCACAGTCTTATCGTAGCGTCGCCACCAACGGTACAAACCTTCGTTCCATCGGGACTCCAGGCCCCGGAGATCACGCCAACTGTATGAAGTGAGAATGCAAGAGGCAGGCCAACGGAGCGCCCATAGACGCGGGCTTCTGTTGCGCATAAAACAACGCGGGAGACGTCAGCATTAACAACCATGTCGTCCATGGTTGAGCCGGCATTTTGCGTAGCTCTTGCTACTGTTCCAGGAAGGTTGAACACGCGCGTCCGGTTGTCATCGCATTTTGTAAACAGCCATAGACCGGTGGGGTCGAGCTCAACCTTTGACACAACATTTGGATGCGTAAGTGTTTGCGTAACAGTATTCGACGCTACGTCAACCACGAGGGCCGTGTTGTCATCAGATCCGGTAACGATCTTCGTGCTATCCTTGCTCCAACGAACGCTGTAATACGTAGCCCGAGGGACCGCAAGTGATACAAGTGGAGAGGAGGTGCTCTGCTGAGCATCCCAAATATCTGCTTCCGCCGCCACACTAACAACGCGATCAAACGATGGTGACCACCATGCATCTGCAACGGGGCTACTGTGACCACTGTAGATCACATTGTCTTGCGCTCCCGGTGGGCGCAGTTGCAACACCCGAACGCGGTACGATGCACTCGGCTGAACGCCTTTTATATTCCAAAGAAATGATCCGCCCGCAGCGGTGTCAGAGATCACCTGCCATGCCCTACCATCGTCTGAAGAGTATTCAAGCCGAACGTTAACCGTATCATCCACACCTGTCCACCGTATCTGAACCGTGGTGTCTCTCGTGGTGTAGAATATCTCGCCCCCAGCCGGTGCTTTCAACGTTAACGTTGTGTCCTGAGCTTGAAGGGTCAATGCTTGTAAAAGGAAAACAAGAGCGATCCCCACCGCCCAGGCTACTGATCTGTTCACTATAACGCTCCCCGTGTGTTCCTCGGTAAACTACGACCTAGCCGAGGAAACCACAATGTGGTTAAAACGTGGATTTGCCCTCTGGAAGTAGCCCAGTCTCGGGGGCTGGGTCAAAGGCATCACGATGGAATGAGAGATCGTGGAATGCCGCGAGCTCCTTTTGGTAATAGAGCCGTACGTCACCTGTAGGACCGTTCCGCTGCTTACCGACGATTATTTCTGCTACATTCTCCGTGGACCTGCCGTCCTCAAAGGCCGTGATCTTGTAATACTCGGGCCTATGGATGAACATTACCACGTCTGCATCTTGTTCAATGGACCCGGATTCACGAAGATCGGACAGCATCGGCCGTTTATCTGCACGGGCCTCCAATGTCCGATTCAGCTGGGAGAGAGCTACGATCGGGATTTCAAGCTCTTTTGCCACAGCCTTTAGCGTGTGAGAGATCATAGAGATCTCTCGTTCTCGGCTTTCTGCTTTTGGTGCATGCATGAGCTGCAGGTAGTCTACGATGACGAGGTCGATCTTGTGCTCCACCTTCATTCTTCTGCACTTCGCTCGAAGCTCAACCGGTGTAAGCGCAGCGGAATCATCAATGAAGATGTTTGCATTCATAAGACTATCAACCCGCGTCACGATCTCATGCATCTCTGTACTTGAGAGGCGTCCACTACGAAGCGCTTGCAGACCTACCTTGGCATCTGCTGAGATCAATCGCAGAACAAGCTGTTGGGCGGACATTTCTAACGAGAAGATCCCAACTGACTTTCCTCGGCGCGATGCTGCTCGCGCAACGGACAGCGCAAAAGCAGTCTTTCCCATGGAAGGTCTAGCTGCAACAATCACAAGATCAGACGGCTGAAGTCCGCTGAGCAATTGATCGAGTTGTGTAAAACCTGTCGGGACTCCGGTAATTCCGTCGCCATCTCCACTCGCTATCGCGAAGATCTTTTCGATTGCATCCTTGGTGAGCTTCTTCATGCCCGAATACGACCGACGTAATCTCTTCTCGGCCACTTCAAAGATCCTCTGTTCAGCACGGTCCACTTCATCAAGCGCGTCAGTTGTATCATCATAGCAATCGCCGATGATCTCTCCCGCAACCTTGATGAGCTGGCGTTTTAGATAGCGTTCCAGCACAATACGAGCGTGATGTTC
>JAPLFN010000059.1:0-26352 GCA_026390655.1 Candidatus Kapaibacterium sp. | reverse complement strand
AACGCTGATCTCGGTAAGCGCATACATTCCACCCACGCGATCGAGTGTACCCTCGCGCTGCAGTTGGTCCGTTAGGGAAACAAGATCGATCGTTACGCCACGCTCAAACATGGCCAACATGGCCTTGAAGATGAGAGCATGCTTGTCATGATAAAAGCAATCGGCGTCGAGCACTTCAACCACCTTGGCAACCGCGTCCTTATCGATGAGCATGGCACCAAGAACGGCAACCTCTGCATCGGAGGAGTGCGGCGGGATGTTGCCGATGATATCATCGGCTGAGCTGGGCTGGGATCTGTCTGACAGAGCGCGCGGCTCCTTCTTTGATTGCTGTGGCATTACGGCAATCTAGCGAATGGCAAAATGGTGTTATCCCAGCGTTACGAACGCATTATCCCCAAGGTCGGGACTCTACAGAACGATCTCTTTTTTCTGTTCTGCGCTGGCATAGAGTGCTTCTACGACTTTCATGCGCTCAAGCGCCTCGTCTATCGTGGAAATCATGGGCACGAGCCCGCGAACGGCGTTTACAAAGGCTTTCAACTCGGATTCGTAGCTCTTTTTGTAGATCTCCATCTGCGTCTTCTTCTGCGGGGACACTGTACTCTGTATCCCGGTCCCGCTACGAGCCACGAGGCGATACGGGTTGATGTAGGCACTACCCTTTTTGCCGAATACATTACAGTAGTAGAGGTCCTCAGCGCGGACGAGCGACCAGCTGGTCTCAATGGTGGCAACAGCGCCGTTTTCGAACTGCAACATGGCAACAACCACATCTTCTACGGACTTTGTTTCGTGATGGAACGTCGATGCGGTTACGCTGCGAACGCGACCAAAATCGAATACGTGGAGTATCATATCGAGGACAGCGATACCGAGATCGACCAAAACGCCCCCTCCCGACATATCGGCATTCGCTAACCACCGTGCATCAGTGGAGCGTTGCTTTACCCACCCGGCTTTTACATAGTATACGTTCCCAATCTCGCCCCTATCCACAGCATTCTTCATGCTCACAACATCCGGGCGGAAACGGTGATTCATCCCCACCATTACTTGTACCCCATTTTTACGAGCCAATGCCTGGATGTCCTTCGTTTCCTGTAACGTCCGAGCTGCAGGTCGTTCAATAAAAACATGCTTCCCGCCAGCGATGGCCTGCATGGCGATTGCCGCATGCGCATCAGTACTGGTGGTGACAAAAACCGCATCAACGCCCGGAAGGTCAAGAGCTTCCTCAAGCGTACGAAAGGCATACGGCACGGCGTACTTCTCTGCGAGAATGCGCGCCTTGGATATCTGCCTATCGCAAATGGCGACAATTTTTACCCCGCTTGCGGAAGAGAGAAGCGGGAGGTGTATGCTTTGCGCAATGTTGCCTGCGCCTACGAGTACAATTCCAATCATGAAAAAGGCAAAGCAACAATCATGCCGTCAGATGAATGTTGTTAAAGCTTCAAGAACCTGTTCAACGCTGATAGATTCCATGCAACGGAAATGCCCTTTAGGGCAGGATGATCGGCCGATATGCGAGCAGGGTCTGCACGAAACGTCGTGCTCAACAACGGTGCTGGGAACCGCATACGGGGCAAAACCGAGATCCTTTACAGTGGACCCGAACACAGCCACTACCGGTACTTGGCGCGCCGCAGCCATGTGCATGACGCCCGAATCATTGGTCACTATAGCCTGACACGTGTCAAGGGCACGAACAGTGCTTTCAATGGATGTGGAACCATCCAAACGTAGTATGTCTACTCCGGCGGCCTCGGCAACAACTGAGCAGAGGTCAACATCTGCCGGACCTCCTACAAGTACGATCTGCTTGCCATAGCTGTTCGTGAGAGTTTGCGCCAGCTGAGCATACTTGGCGGCCTGCCAGCGTTTGGTTGCATGATGAGCTCCCGGGGCCAGCGCGATTCGGTGAGAGGTGCCTGCCAGTGGTTTGGCATTCAAATACACACCGGCATTTCGCTCTTCCGGCAGCCAGACTTCACATCCATCCGTGTCAAGTGCTAGCGGTAGGTGTTCAAGGGGCTTGCGGTATCGTGCAACGATTGATGTAACCACAGCGGGCCGCTTCTTTAGCCAAACGAGTGCAAGCTTCTCAAGACGATGCTTTGGCGCCAATGATACTGATGAGCCTAGTCCGTGTCGTAGGGCGGCTGAACGAATATTATGCTGTATGCTGAAGGTCTACGATGAGATCGTACGCCCCTCCAAACTGCCCCGCTAAGGATTCCAGCATCTCGATCTTCACTTCATCGCTTTCGGGTGCAACATCCCCACTCGTAGCGATCTTCCAAACGTTTGCTACCCGAGGATTGTTCTCCCAAACATCAGCGAAACGGTCTGCTACTGCTACGTCAATTCTTGCGTGTGGGTACGTTCGTTGAAGCTGTCTCACAAGGGGCGTGGACAAGATGACGTCCCCCAGAGAGGACAGACGGATGATCAGAATGGATCGCATTGACACGAAGTTTACGATCTTTGCGACATCAATAACCACTTTGCTGAAAAGAACATGCGATTTTCCGTGGAACAAGACGACGAACTCGTCGTCTTTACGATCAAAGAACCGATGCTCGACTCTACGAACGCCCCAGAAGTGAAGAGCGAACTTCTTATTCTTTGCCAGCCGTCAGTGAAGGCGTTGGTCATTGATCTCACCTTGGTTCATTTCTGCGACTCACAAGGTCTTTCGTCACTCCTCCTGGCGCACCGACAGATGAAGGATCACGAGGGCTTCGTTATTCTCGTTGGTTTACACGAACAAGTTCGCAACCTATTCCGCATCTCGCAGATCGAATATCTGTTTGAGTTCCAGCCTACCGTTGCTGACGCAGTTGCTTGGCTTCAGAGCTAAGAACTCTCCTAACTCTCAGGGACAGATCAGTCCTTTGCTGGTAGAGGCAGCGATCCTGGTATCCCCATCAAAGGAAAGTCTTTCCGAAGTGGGTATAGTGGCGTACCGCTCGCGTCCATGAAGTCTTCCGGCATATAGAATCGGCGAAGATCAGGGTGTCCGTCAAAGATGATGCCGTACATGTCATAGGTCTCACGTTCGTACCAGTTGGCCGACTCCCAAACGTCAATCGAAGTTGGCACGTGGGGGGCATCTTCACGCACCCCAACTTTTACGCGAACACGTGTTGCATTGGCAAACGAGGCAAGGAAGTACACAACTTCATATCTATCGCCAGGCCTTGCCCAATCAATTGCTGTAATGTCTACCAATTGGTTAAACGCAGTGGTGGGATTGTCCTTCAATTCGTGAAGGACGTCTAGAAGATCTCCGGCCTTCACCGCTAGAGTCAGATCACCGTGGTGTTCCACAACCTGAACATCGGCAGCTACAGCCTTGGCCACTTGAATGATATCATTGTGTGTTAGTGCCATACGATTTCCTCAGGATTGCGACGCTGATTTTGTTGACTTTCCTCTGCGACGTGCCCATTCCGGAACGGTATTGAAGACGTAGTCCCACATTGGGTTGCTAACTCCGTACGCAGTGTGTTCATCAATGAAATGGTGCTTCATGTGATACTCTTTTAAGAAGCGGCCCACTCTCGTCGTCATCGGGAAGTGATGAGTAGCATAGTGGATGCTGTCATAGGCTACATACCCGGCTAGAAAACCACTGTATAATGCGTAGTGGAACGGTGACGCGATACCCTTAAAGAGCCAGAAGAATAAGAAGGCTAGCGGCACACTGACGAGAAGCGGCATAACCAGTCTTGTGGAGTCGCGAGGGTAATCGTGGTGTATGCCATGAACGAGGAAGTGCACTTTCTTACCGAGACTCGTTGTTGGGTGAACATGAAATGCCCAACGATGAATTGTGTACTCTGTAAGAGTCCAGGCCAACACACCGATAGCAAAGAAGAGAATCGAGGCCCATACGCTCACAACACCGACGCTTATCACCGCCGTCCAAATGATCACAGGAACAAAGACAACGATCGGTGTTACGGGATGGATATGCGAGAAGAATTCAAGAACCGGGTTCTTGAATAGGGGGATCGTTTCATCCTTATTTGACACGAACATTGCACACATGGAAGTCGAGCCTTTGGTAAGATTGTTCAGACACTAAAATACGCCGTATCGGTCATTCTAGCCCCAATGCCCTGTGCATATCGTCACCATAATCGGTAAGAATCTCATCACCCGCCTTTATCCGTCTAGTTGCCACAATCCAGATTCGACTACCGAAGTTCACATACTCAGCATTAGGCTTTTTACCCGATCCGTGATAGTCGCAGGCATAGCGTGCTACGCCGCTCGTGGTCTGCCGAGCGTCGATCACGAAATTCTCTGAAAGAGAAATGCCGTATGAGCCCATGGAATCTTTGTCGTACCTGCGGTCATATTGAGCCGTCGTGAGCTTCTCACCGGAATACTCCACGATTCTCTCGTCCACAGAAAACGCCTTCTCGGCAAAGAGACCGAGTCCGGCCTTCGGGATAAGGCTCTTCTTAACGGTTACAAAGAGGTGTTCTCTGGTGTGTTGACCGCAAAAGGGGTGCGTCACTGTCGTCATGCGTTTACAACGCCCCTTATCCCCAATATGGGCACAGCGGCGTGTAACGTTCATTGAGTGTCTTTTCATAGGGTGCGAATATACCGCGTTCTTCCTCGCGCCCTACATTACCTGTTATAGACGGATATCGAGCATCACGGAAAAATTCCGTGTCGCCTGAACAAAGTAGGTTGATACCGTAGCACTATTATACGGTGCTGCTCCACCATTTGTCACCACAAAGGCATTGAAGATGTTATTGGCCATAATCCCCACTCGATGTCGAGCAAAGAAATTCCACCAAACGCGAGCGTCAACGGACGTAAACGATGGCAAAATCAAGGAGGGGGCGTTAGTGAGATCTGTGTACGATTGCGCGATGTGCCGAACTGCCGCCTCGAGGCTGATGGTTGGGATCGGCTGAAATCTCAGCGTCGATAAGAGCTGTAGCTCCGGACTGAGGACGGGCTTTACATTTCGGTAGATGGTATCTACACCAGTATTCTCCGGCGCGTACTCATCGATAGTAGCCTTCATCAAGGTAGCAGATAGATCCAACGAAAGATTGCCCAAGATCCGTACCGTGCCCTCGAGTTCAAGACCCATTCGAGTACTCGATGGCATGTTCTTCCGCAATTGCACGAATTGTTGCTCGATGTACGTACCGATGGGAGCAATCTCGTTTGTAAACATCATGAGGAATCCTGTAACCTTCAGATATCCGTAGGGGGCTTGAAGGCGCCATCCGAGTTCGAGGTCATTCACAAACTCTGCTTTTACCGTTCCCGGATTCTGGAGTACTGCAATGTTCGCATTATTGATCTGCGTGGAACCAAGCAGATCAAATCGTGTTGGCTCTCGCCCGCTTCGCCCGAAAGAGGCATAGACATCTGCGCCCTCGCTCACCACGTAGCGCAAACCGATCCGTGGATTAACGAACAGCCATCTGTGTATTGGAATGGATTGTTCCAACGGGACATATCGCTCATCAGGCGTAAAGCTCATGGTCACAGATCGTACTTGAACGTCTGCGAAAGCTTCTAGATTCCCGATGCAATATCGTCCGCGGGCAAACCCACTGATCTCGTCCTTCGTTGTTCTGTCATCGTAGTACGGGCGCTGCGATTCGGGGCTTATGTATTCCGAATTACGCCGGCGAAAGGTATATGCATGAAGACCAAGCGAAACATCACATCCTCGTACCACATCATGAGCCTCTAGTGTCGACATGATCCCTACATGCCTATTCTGGAGCGGATAATTGGTCTGTGTCAGGAGATCTGACGAATCTCGGAAGCCCGTAAAATAGTCTCCCCCGGCGGCGCCGTAATACAGCGTGGAGGTAAGTATCGCACTCTCCGAAAATGCATGACTGTGTTGAAGTTGAAGCAGCTGCTGTCCAAAATCGTCAACGTCTGAGCTGTCGTTAAGATTTCTTTTCGGATCTATATCAGCAAGGGGCTTGGGCACGGGAAGGTAACCAAGCTCATTCTGAGTACTACCCCATAGTGCTGTTAGCCGAACCACATCCGTAGTTCCAAACCATGCAGCTGATGCGTAGAGCGAATTCGCAACTGTGCCCGTATGATCACGATACCCATTGGTGCGAAGCGTTGTGAAGCGCGCATAGACGCTTATGTCAGTATTCATGCGACCTGTTGCAGCCGTGGCACTTGCGCGAAGGAGACCGAACGACCCTGCCGAAAGCTGCATGTCTGCTGACGGCTCCGTCGAACTGAGAGAAGCCCCCTCAAAATTCACCGAACCGGCGTAAGAAGCAGTGCCATTTGTGCTCATACCGGTTCCTCGCTGTACCTGAATAGCCCGCATCCCGTTGGTCAAGTCACCCATGTTCGAGAAGAAAACACCCTGATCGATCATATCGTTGAGTGGAGTGCCGTCCACCGTAACATTCACCCGCGTCTGATCCATGCCACGCAGACGGAATGTGCCATAGTTAGAGACAGACGTTCCGGATTCAGAGTATGAGACCACAGAAGGCACCGTCCGCTCCAGGATGTATTGCGGGTCTTGGCCTGCATAAACCCTGTCTATAGCGTTTCGATCAACAGTTGTCTGGGTGATGGGATCTTGCTCGTTTGCTCTGTAACTGGTTACGTCAATACCTCGAGAGAGCACCGATGATTCTTCCAAGGTGATGGACACAACAGAGATGGAGTCTGCGTTGACCAACACCACTGTTCGCGTTGCATACCCAACGCACGAAACCGCTAAACTGACAGTATCGCCAATGATGTCAAGTAGGTGAAACCCTCCCCTGACGTCGGTAATGGTACCACGACTCCCGCCAACCACACGCACGGTTGCTCGCGCGATCGGCTGCAAGCGAATGTCGCGAACAGAACCAGAGATGGAGTTACCGCCTACCGAAGCTTGGGTACAAATGGTGCACATAACCACCATGCACAGCGCACATACAATTCTCATAGAGTCGTTTCCCTTCGCCGGCATTATCCGGATCAGGTTGTAAGAGTGTGTTCTCAGCCACCGAACTTCGACAGCACCTCTAACGGGGAGTGCGAATATAGCCACCGCGCTCTCCTATCTTTGCACATGGATAAATTTATCGTCGAAGGGGGCACCCGCCTCAGTGGCACCGTTACCATCTCGGGTGCAAAGAATGCATCATTAGCACTCATGCCAGCGTGCCTTTTGGCACCGGGCACGTTTACGCTGAACAATACGCCCAACAATCGAGACCTTTGGACGATGAGCGCCTTGCTTGGTAGCATGGGAGTTCAGACGAACCTCGTTGGCGACGAGCTTACACTTGATGCTTCACACTTAACAAGCCATGAAGCACCATACGACTATGTGAAACAGATGCGTGCGTCTATCTACGTTCTCGGCCCGCTGCTCGCTCGTTATGGCGAAGCACGTGTGTCGCTACCCGGTGGATGCAACTTCGGTCCCCGTCCGGTTGATCTGCACCTGAAGGGTCTGGAAAAGCTCGGCGCGCACATCGAGGTTGAGGGTGGCTACATCATCGCGAAGTGCCCACGTCTTCACGGGGCGCATATTCACTTTGACGTATCAAGCGTTGGTGCTTCGGTCAATATATTGATGGCTGCCGTTCTAGCAAAGGGGCACACCACGCTCACGAATGTTGCGCTCGAACCTGAAGTGACGTCGGTAATTCACATGCTCGTTTCGATGGGTGCAAAGATTGAAGGCATCGGCACAACGACCCTTGAGATCGAAGGAGTTGATGAGCTACGAGCAGTACAATCTCCCCGACCGCATCGAGGCTGCCACATTCTTGATCGCTGCTGCCATGACAAAGGGCGATGTGACGCTAGAGAATGTGGACCCCGATCATCTTAGCGCTGTATTGCAAAGATTAGAAGATGCCGGCTGTCAATTGGACGTAGGGGCGAGCACGATTCGAGTGATCATGAACGAACAACCCACAGCGGTGGACATTACGGCCACAACGTATCCGGGTTATCCAACGGATTCACAAGCACAGTGGGCGGCATTCATGCTCACTGCGAAAGGGGCTTCTCGTATCAAGGACACCATCTATCCAACACGGTTTGGATACGTTCCCGAGTTACAGAGGCTTGGTGCAGACATTGAAACCGGCGAAGGGTATTGCATCGTTAAAGGTGGTGCACATCTCAGTGGTGCTACAGTTATGTCCAGTGACCTGCGCGCAAGTGCTAGTCTCGTAATGGCGGCTCTGGTTGCAGAAGGCCACACGGAAATCCTCCGTGTGTATCATCTTGATCGCGGTTACGAGGCACTGGAGAAGAAACTCGGATCGCTTGGAGCGGTCATTCGACGCGAGTCGACGGTAGAATTCTGAGACTCGCCGTCACGATCTTCACAGTATACATCTGCTGGGCCGAGATCGTGTCCGGACAGTCGTCGATCACTGCTACGAAAAACGAACTTTTGCGGCTGCGTCAGTCGATCGAGCAAACGCGTACACGCATTGACGCATTAAACAGACGTGAGTCCTCTGCGCTGAGTTCTTTAAGCTCCTATCAGCGAACGCGCCACAACCTCACGGTTTTCATCTCCCAGTTAGAGACGGACCTCGCACGCCTTCAGGACACTGCGCGGGTGGTGGTGGGTCGCATTGCGCAAACGCAGTCAGCGCTTACACGTGCGGAGCAAAGCTGGCGCGATGCATCACGGCGCATGCTCACCTATCGTACGGAGCATCAAGGGGAGCCCCCTGCCTCACTTCGACACGATGCGGTCTATCGATCGATCACTTCCTCGCTTACGGAGTATCGCCGACAAATGCTCAATCTCAAGGACTCGCTTACATCTCAGAAAAGCTTATTGGAGGATGTCTCAAGCACGCAGGTGCAGATCATCACTGCGAAGGAGCGCGAGCGGAATTCGTTAGCTGCAACGATCACGAAGAGTCAAGTGGAATTAGAACGCCTTCGGTCCAACAAAAAATCGCTTGAGACAGAGTTACAGAAGAAGCAGCAGAGTGCACGTCGCGTTCGCACCCTTATTAACGAACTCGTTGCAAAGGATCGTGCGCGTTCCCAGCAACAAAGCAAGACACGACGTGGCTCCTCATCCACGTCAGCCGAGGATGATGTCCGAACCGGTCCTATTCCACAACGCGACGGATTTCGCTCAAACTCGCTACCATGGCCGACTCCAACAACCGGTCTATTGCATGGCTATGGTACGTACAAGAATCCGGAAACGGGCATGGTGCTGGAGAATCCGGGGATCGATATCAAGGCCACAATTGGTACACGTGTAGTCAGTGTTGCGCGTGGCGAGGTATCATCAGTAACATGGCTTCCCGGTTACGGATCGCTTGTGATCGTTGATCACGGCAATGGATTTCGCACAGTGTATGCGAATCTTGAAACGGTAGCAGTGAAGAGTGGTAGCGCTGTTCAGTCGGGAACTACCGTTGGCTCAAGTGGCGAGAACATTGACGGCAAACTCGTTCACTTCGAATTGTGGTATGGCAGTGAGCGGCAGAATCCACTTACCTACTTGCGTTGACCTTGTTTTCTAACGCAACGTACTCTTCAATTCTCTTTGCAGCATCAACGTTTTTCATTCGACGATAGGCGGACGCTAACATGTTGCACAACCGGTCGCGGTAGTATTTGCGCATCGAAAGGTCAGGAACTTGAAGCCAGGCACGCTGCTCGAACGGCCTTCGCAAAAGTCGAACCACACTCCCTGATGACTTCGCACTATCTGCCGTTGCACGGTCGAGGAGTTTTGCGAGTCGCCGCTCGTACGTCTCCTGATTGATCGGTATGCTGTCCAGTCCAAGTTTACCAATACGCTGTGATATCTGCTTGTTGATCTCACCTACGTTTGCCGAGTCAAAGGAGTACACTTTGAACTTTGCGATGAGTGACGGTTTCATTCGAACCCAGATCCGCGTTGGGTCTTCGGACGAGAAGCCGTGTCTTCGCAGTTCATCCAAGATCTGTTCACAGGCCTCATACGTCATGTTCGTTTCAACAAGTGCCAACGACGCACGTAAGCCAAGTTCACCAACGATATTATCGGTGTTATCAAATGCACGGAGCATTATTTGGCGGATGAACTGCCCCTGATTATAGACACGCTGGAAATCTCCCGCGCTATATGCTTGGCGCGAGCGTAGCACACGAAGCGTAGAAGAGGCATTCTCTTTGTATCCCATGAGTTCAAGGAGGCCGATGGCCTGCGAGAAGCCGAACTCAACCCAATAGTCAATCCGCGTTACGCCGGTAATCTCGCCGATGGCCTTGAGATACGTAGCACGCCCACGGTTTGCACGAACGTTCGTGAGCTTGTTAAGCCCCGTACTGTCCTCAAAGCCGGCATCAGCGTATGTATCTCGAGGTGTTGAGATAATCTCTACGCAGCCTGAATCGAGAAAGAACCGTACCAAGTGATTTGCATCGGCGTGCCCCATTGGGTCGCCAAGCCGTGAGTCTACACCGGTGACCATAACATTCACAACCCTTCCGGTAGGGGCTGGAAAGCCGCTCGTGCGGAGCGTTACGGTAGAATCCGTTACATGAAACGCTACGGTATCAATACCGTCCGCATTAAGGCGACCAGATTTTTTAACAGCAGATCCGGCGATCACAGAATCGCTGCCTGACAGTTGCTCGGAAGGGTTAGTGTCGCTCGTCCTTGAACAACCCACGGCAACAAAACACACGAGTGCTAAGGCAGCCAAACGAAGAGACGTCATAGCCCCTTTCCTTTGGCTTCATCCCAATAGGCGTCCATCTCTTCCAACGTCATCGCATGTAACTCAGTGCCCGCTTCGCGAGCACGCGCCTCGATGTGTTGGAATCTGCGCATAAAGGCGTTCGTTGTACCGTGCAGTGATTCTTCTGCGATCACACCTACATGACGTGCGGCATTCACAAGTGCAAAAAACACGTCGCCGAATTCGCGTTGAACACCGGGGGTATTATTGTTTTCGATCTCGTGCTTTACTTCTGCGATCTCTTCATCAACCTTCGCCCAGACGTCCTTGCGATCCTTCCAGTCAAATCCAACATTCGCTGCCTTCTCCTGAACGCGTTGTGCACGTAGGGCCGCGGGGAGTGCACGCGGGACGCCATCCAGTACGGACGTGCGCCCCTCGTTCATCTTCAATCGTTCCCAATTCTGGAGAACCGCATCTTCAGTATCTGCTTTCGCGTCCGCAAAGATGTGCGGATGACGATTCACTAACTTTTTAAACTCGTTGTCAATCACTGTTCTGAGATCAAATGCACCGCGCTGCTCTGCCATCACACAGTGCATAACAACATGCAGCAAAATATCACCGAGCTCCTTGCTCAACTCCTGGTCATCATTTGCCACGATTGCATCGACCGTCTCGTATGCCTCTTCGATGAGAAGGTGAGAGATGGAACCGTGCGTTTGCTTCATGTCCCATGGGCACAGCTCGCGCAGTATCCTAACAAGTCGAATGAATGCTTCCATGTACGACAATGTGTCGGTAGCATCAGAAGGCAACGGAACCGGAGTAGGCATTCTAGTTTCCGAATGTAAAGCCCGCGTTGATGCTCCAGAACGAGATGGTGTTCTGAGAGACATTGTACAGGGCCTGGCCAGACGGAAAGCCATAGCTAAATCGGGCTGACAAATCGAGCATCGAATTGAAGCTCATTGGAATAAGGAGTCCCACTGAGGGTGCAACGCCAAGGTGCCAGTTGGTTTCCGTGAATCGTACGAGCGAAACTTCGAGTGCTTGGGCTGAAGTTACAGCTCCGGCGGCAAGTCCAAAGAAGGGGCGCACATCACGTGATCCACCAAATAGATAACGACCACCGGCCATTAACGTGAATGAGTTCACCGTGTGCACCTGAGTTCCGTTGACAGCCCCCTGCAGGTCGTTAATCTTGTATTGCTGCGTAACGCCGCGATAAACATCGGACCACACGTTATAGCCAAGAACGAGTCCGGCACTCACGTGATCGCTCGCCCACCATTGTACGTCCAAACCAAAGCCGGCTACTGAGGTTTCGTTGACAAATGACCGGAATTGTCCGGTTGGAGTTGCTACTGACCAGTAGACGCTTCCAAAATACTGCTGCGACCAAACACCGGAAGTCGTTAGCATTAACATCGCTGCAATGAGAAGTGGCTTTTTCATTTCGTTGCTCCTGTGGCGAGATATGGCGATTGCGTGAACATCTGATTAAGCTTACCGGTCAGGTAGGAATTTGAAATTCCACCGCCAACAAGCCCGCTCAGTGTACTACCCCAAACGATTGCGCCTGTCTTGCCTCCTGCCACCACGCGCCTGTCCAACATATCTACAGCAAGTGCTCCAACATCATACGAGACCGAGCCATAGTACCCGCCATAATATGGGGGGTAATACCCACCATACCATCCCCAGTACCCACCCCAACCACCGCCGTAGTATGTTTCAAACGTGGTAGCGGTCACGGCCAGATACAATCGAACGTCAGGATCGCTTACGAGGGTATCAGTGACGCGCGTGTATCCCATGTTCGACATGTTCGTTGCGATCGTGCTAAGAATAAGAGCATCGTATTTGCGTGTGACGATCTGCGACGTCTCCTTGTCAACATGGATGATCGTATCCGGCATGAAGAACGTCCGATACTTCGTAAAGTCATTGGCTGGCACATAGCCGGTTACCACAGTATCGAAATCCTCTACGGCTAGACCATGAGTTGGATAACACGAGACCGAAATGAGCACGATGGAGCTAAGTCCAAGAGCCCAGATGGTCATTCGTTGTACAGTAGGCATAGGAAGATTCCTTTAGAAATGAAGAATGCAAAGGTACGGAAACCGCGTCATGTGCTTGTGCTAACCAAATAGCAACACGCCAGTAACAGCCGCCACGAGCATTACAATGAACGACAGGCACATTCGCAAGAAGAAGCCCCGTGAGCCACTAACGTAGGCAAGGACGGACTTGACAATCATGTTTGAACCGACAGCAACGAGTATGAGGTTCTGTCCCGTGAACACATCAAGCAAGCCCGAGCTTACTCGATCGGCCGTTGAGAGAGCGATGGCATCCACGTCGAGAATTGCGCCTATGGCACTTGTAATGTAGAGTCCGCGCTCGCCAACAAACTCATAGGCAGCCGCTCCAATGAACGTAACACCCGCCATAAAGAGTGCGAACTGAAGGGCAGGGACGAGGCGAAGCGGGTTCTTCAGAACCGAATCACCTTTCATATCGCTAGCGGAGCCCCTTGCCAGCAAGAGACTCAAAAGAACACCGACAATAAACGCCGGCAACAGAGCCGGGAACGCTATCTGTGCGAGACTTGGTGAAGTCACAAACAGCAAAACCAATAGACGTGGGAATTGGATACTGTTAGAAAGCGTGGCGGCCTGCCAGGATATGCGCAAGCGCTGTGGATCTGCAGCCGCCTGTTTCGCAAATGTCTGCGTCATTACCGTCGTAGAAACCATCCCGCCGAGGACAGCCACCAGCCATGTTCCATGCTTCACGCCGAGAAATTTCTCGAGGAAGTACCCAACGTACGATACACCAGTCACCAAGATCACGGCGATCCACAGAGTTCGAGGCGCAAAGAACTCATAAGGGCCAAATCTTCCTTCTGGAAGCAAGGGCATGATGATAAAGATGATCGCAAGAAAGCGAACGGTGTCGGCAAACTCTTTCTCGGTGATCAGTTCACGGAAGACTCGCTTCACAGAAGCTTTGGCATCGAGTAACAACGTCAGCGCTATTGCAAGTGCAACGACGATCGCTATGGACGACTGCGTCGTAATGCCACCAAGGACATAGGACATGGCAAACACAGCGACAACTGCGAACTCGGTTGTTACTCCGAGAACCGATCCATCGCGTGGACGGTGGATGAGCATGAGTGCAACCAATCCACCAAAAAAGGCAAGCCCTATCAGTGGCTCTTGAAGACGTGCAGAAATCCACCCAACAGCCGATGCAAGAACGATATCCCGAAGACCAATGCCGGCGTGTGACTTCGAAGACTCACGTTCCGCACCGACCAACACGCCTATGAGTAAGGCGATGCCAAGAGTCAGCCACGGAAAGAGGTCTGCGTTCACGCCAGTGGCACAACGTAGGCCTCGGTTGGACGTGCAAGTGCTTGGCGCACCCAGCGACCGTGTTCTTCGGCCATGCGACGCACTGCAAGGCGCTCCTTGTTACATGGTCCATCGCCATTGATGACGCGCTTGAACTCAGCCCAGTCAGGGTCACCGAACGTCCATTTCCCAGTCACGGGATCTTTTTTCAATTCTTGATCTGGGATCGTTAGTCCAAGCTCCCAGATCTTTGGAACGTACTGATTAAAGAACTGCTGACGCATATCATCATTGCTGGCCATCTTCACCTTCCACTTCATCAGCTTCTCTGTATGCTGACTTGCGATATCGGGAGGCCCGAAGAAGTGCATGATTGGACGCCACCAGCGATTCAACGCTTCTTGTACCATCTCGCGTTGCTTTGGCGTCCCGGTAGCGAGCACAACAACGTTGTCGTAGCCATACTTGAGGTGAAATGACTCTTCCTGACAGATCCGTTCAAGCGCTCTACAGTAAGGGGCGTATGAGCCCTTAGAATTGGCAACCTGATTGATAATTGCAGACGCATCGATAAGCCATGCGATAACTGCTGTATCTGCCCACGTAATCGCCGGATAGTTAAAGACGTTCGAGTACTTCGACTTACCCGTCAAAAGATCGTCAATCATTTTCTCGCGTGGCTTACCAAGCGTTTCGGCGGCACTATAGAGAAGTTGAGCATGCCCAACTTCGTCCTGCACTTTTGCCATAAGGGCCATCTTCCGCTTGAATCCGGGGGCGCGCGTAATCCACGTGCCTTCGGGCAGAGCACCGATGATCTCGGAATGTGCATGTTGCTCGATCATGCGAATGAGCTGACGACGATACTCAGCCGGCATCCAATCATGAGGTTCGATCTTTTCTCCGCGTGCAATTTTCGCCTCAAAATCTGCAAGCTTTTGCGGGTCGTCCGCAACCTGATCAGACGGTGGGCCTTCAATGATGCTGATGTTGCCGTACATAGTATTCTCCTATTGACTCAAATTTGCATATCTGAAGTGATAATAGCCAATGGGGCTATCCTGGGTTGGGGTAACAGGAGCCCCCTCATAAATGCTCGTGAACTGAAACTTTACCAATCTCCCCGTTCGGGTTTTGATCGCAATTGTTTTATCCGGACTCGGCGCCAATGTGTGATTTGGAGCCCCCTGATAGACCCAGACCGGATCAACGCCGATGAAGGCGATTACGGGAGACAAAGTGTCGTCATTCCTCAAGACAGTGCCCGAAGGAAGACTCTTCACATTTTCAAATCGGGATTTAACGATCGCTCCCCTCGTACCGCCAACGCCTACGTTGCCGGAATTCAAGCGAATGAAGATGTTCCTCGTTTTACCACAACACTGTAGATACTGCATACAAACATCCCAAGACGCTGTTGATGCACTATCTGAAGGCACTACCGAATCTCCATCGATCGAATAGTAGACCCAACCAACAACGCTGTCGGCTCGTACGTCACTACGTGCGATCACCGTGGTGTCAACCTTGACCGGAGTGGTCACAAGAGAATCGCTGCAAGCAACGAGAAACATTGATGACATCGTGATGATCGTGATGAAGGACGCCGAAAGAATTTTCATGTGAGGAATCATTGTTTCCGAAGACGAACACGTTCAAGTACTGCCTTGCCGATCATCGCCCCATGTTCGCTGCCGGCCTCGCAACCTCTGCGATAATGAATGCCACCATACAGCCTGCTGATGGATGCTTCGGCCGCTGCTGCTTTAAAGCTCGGGAACGACCGAGGGGCCCAGCCAAAAGGAACCTCAGTACTATCAACGAAGGCAACATCTCCGAACTGAGCAGTCAACACTGCCGCGGCAGCGGCCGTTATCGTTGAGTGTCCACTAGCATGCTCAGGAAACGGCGGCGTCTGCAGTAAAGGTTCCCAAGACTTGTCGTAATACTTGTTGATGTAGGTAACGGGACGAATGAGATTGCCGCGATACTTTTCCGCCCAACATGCCGTAAACCCGTCAAAGAGCGCGAACGCCGTCATCGAATACACTTCCATGCACCGAACCATACTTGCGTTCTTGTCTCGCAATACCCGTTCGGCGATATTCATCCAATGTCCACCTGGCGAGATTTGTCGCGAATTAAAAATGAAGTGTCCGTGGTAACTCGTCAGCACCGGATTATCATTCCAGAAGTTCGCGATCTCCCGTTGCTCCGCAGTAAGAGTCTTACTGATATTGTACGTCTCCATTGCTGCGTTATAGAACGCACTACCCTTCTTTGCACTGAAGGGGATACTCGGCGGCACAGGAAATTCGTCTTGATTCTTGAGCACAATCGTGCGCACTCTTCCACAATAAGGCGAAAGGGGCTTTGCAAAGTTTGGCGGCGTTGGTATCCAACAGGAGTCGCACTTAGGCCACTCATAGTCGGGTAGACCTTGCGTCCTCGCATATCCGTCTGTCTTCGCATAGGCATTGATCGACTTACCGACATCTACACCGAAGGCCTTAGACCGTGCGAACACATCAGGCGCGACTTCCTTCGCTAGTGCGGCGAAATGCACTGACGCCAGGCTGTCAGAGATTACAATCCTATACAGAAGTTTGCTGCACGCTGTTTGGTAGGCAGCTACAATCGCAACGCGCCAATCATATACTTCTCCGGCTCTGGGCTCCGCACAGGTGGTGAATGTGTTGAGCATTCCGACCATTGACACATAGCCTGGCTCTGCACGGAAACCTGCCTGGTACCCAGCCAAATTTGAATAGGCATGTATGCGAGCCGCAATGGGAGGACCAAAACCATCCTCCATGATCACATTAATGACGCATGTGTTCCATTGGTGAACGATCTCAGCACCAGATAATGTCTGCGCCGAAAGCGGTCGCGCTAGTATCGCGACCATGAGGAGCAATAAGAGTCGTTTCATAGCACCAAATTACGGCAGTTTGCGGACTTCTCCGTCCTAATTAGCGCGTTCTACCCCTGACAGCTTTTGCCGAAGGAAGGGTGAATAGCAAGGGCTGCTTGCCATTGATGCTCACGCACAGGACGTCTGACGCATCACCGAAGGGAAGTATTGCCATTCGCCTTGCCTCAAACGGGACACTAAACCCACTTTCGGATGGAGATAGGGGCGTAAAATTTCCTTTCCCGTCGTTGGTCATCACGAGACCGATCCCGGCATCGAACGCAATGTTATCCCCGTCCGCTGACTTTGAATTTCCTGCAACAATCAGATCAAGATCACCATCGGAATCAAGGTCTCGGGTGATAATGGCATAGATGGGAGAAATCTGCGCCATGTCTGGCAAGGGGTGCGCTACAAAACGCCCCTTTTCATTGACGAACACGGTGGATGCGAACTCGCGTGCGATGAGGATGCGAGAACTATCCTTGTAACCCTTTGGTAGAAGGTCGTCAATACTTGCACTGGCAAACTGGGCGTACGTGTTGTACTTCCTTGTCAACATCGGAATATGCTGTGTAATGGTGTTTCGCCCTCGTGTTGGTACTCGCTTGCCTTCCACTTCAAACGTTACTATGGGATCTAGTGAACCATTATCATCAAAGTCATCCACGTAACATATAAGGGGCTTCCCTGCTTCTGGTGAATACCGACAGTTAAGCCCAACATTACCGGCGACGAGGTCAACGTCTCCGTCATTATCAATGTCTGCGGCATGGATAGATGACCACCAGCCTTCGTGGTCCTTCATGCCAACCTCAAGGCTTACGTCTTCAAACTGACCGTTGGTGTTGCGCCAAACACTTGGGGTCATCCATTCACCGACAACAATGAGGTCGTCGTCCCGGTCACCGTCGATGTCAGCCCAGACAGCCCGGCTCGTCATGCCAACAGTAGATAGTCCTTTCGCAACTCTGTCTGTTACGTCAACAAACTTACCGGCATCATTTCGTAGGAGCACACTCCGAGCCTTCTCGGGGAACCGTCCAGGTTTCACACGCCCACCGATGAAGAGATCCATGTCGCCATCACGATCGTAATCATTTGCAATCACGCAGGAACCAGATTCGTTGCCACTGGGCAGCTTGTTTGGATCAAGTTTAAAGCGACCCTTGCCATCGTTCTTATAAAGCCGATCTGCTAGTTCTGGATCATTCTCATCAAACTCCGAACCACCGGTAACGATGATGAGATCAAGATCCTTGTCATTGTCTACATCTACGAACACTGCATCAACATCCTCAGCATCCGCTTCTTTACTCACGGACCATTCGTACGCTGCAAATCGACCGGGTTCTTTTTGCACAAACAATTGAGACGGGTGATACTTTGCGCCAGTCAGTACAACGTCTAGAAGACCGTCACCATTAACATCCCCAATTGCTAGGCCTGGCCCCTCCAGAGATAGTCGATACGGAAGCAGGCGCTCTCGCTTAAAATCGTCGTAGGAATCCTCACGATGAAAGAACGGAACAGTCCTGCTCGGAACATAGCTCATCAAGCTCTTCACCTTGGCAGGCATACTCCATGGAGCGGCATCTATAGGCATGGTGATCGTTGAGTACGAATTCAGCTTTAGCCCCTTATGTATGCTCACCGTTCCTGTTGGCCAGCGCACAACAACAGAGTCTACACCATCTGTTGAACCAAGACCGACCACGATTCGTGTGTCGGAACTGGAGAGGAAGCCCCTTGCTGCTGAAACCTCTCGTACAAGGCTAGACCCACCCGAATAGACGTTTACGCGCGCACCAATGGCCATCACGTTCAAGGAAGGACCAACGAGTTGCAACCCTATCCAATGAGACGTTGTGTTGGGCGTTTGATCCAGTCGGTTTCGAAGTAGCGTTGCCACGGCGTCCGTATTGTTGATAACGATGTCGAGATCGCCATCGTTATCAAGGTCAGCCATTGCGGCACCATTGGAGACTTCCTGCTCAGTCACTCCTTCAGCCGATGAGACATTCGCGAATCGAAAACCACCTTCATTATGAAAGAGAAAATCTTGCAGCTTACTCTTTGGCATTTTGAGATACGCATCCGGACGAATGGCGCCTGAGCCGGCGAACAGATTATTGGTGTAGTCCTGGTCACCAAGATCTCGCTTTGTACCATTTGTGATAAAGAGGTCATTCCTCCCGTCCCGGTCGAAGTCACCAGCCAGGACACTCCAGCTCCAATCCGTGGCTGCAACACCAGCCAAATAGCACACGTTAGAGAACCGACCATTACCTCTGTTTAGATGTAGGGCATTGTGCACACGTTGTACAGAGTCAAAAAATGGTCCATAGATCGACATACCGCCAAGCTGTGTCTGTCTGCGGAAATTGTCACGTGGGAGCATATCCAGCGTCACCACATCGAGGAGTCCATCACCGTTCATGTCTGCAACGTCGCTCCCCATCGAGGCCCATGACATATTCGCCATAGCTTTGGATGCAGAATCGGCGAACACTCCATTGCCAACGTTGATCCACATCTTGTCGCGCTCCTCAAAGTCATTCGTGACGTAAATATCTGGCCACCCATCATTATTGAGGTCACCAATACTGGCATTCAGACCGTATCCAATATCCTTGGCACACCGGGATTGAGATATCCTTTTCGACGAGGCTCTCCGCTATTGACAAGGAAAACATCAAGATCACCATCGCGATCATAGTCGAGCACCGTTGCCATCGTGGAAAAAGAACGCACTGCCAACGCAGATCCTTCGGACCGATCAATGAACGTACCGTTGCCATTATTGATGAAGAGGCGATTAGCGTCATATCGTCGACACACATAGACATCAAGACGCCCATCGCTGTTAAGGTCCGCAATGAGCACGCCGGTGTTGATGCCGCGTCCTTCTATCGCGAGGCCATGTGACGCTGTTACATCCTCGAACTTCCACGCGCCCATGTTTCTGTAATAGCGAATGCCATTCGAGGTGCTTGTTAGAACGAGATCGAGAAGGCCATCGCCATCAAGATCTCCTAGTCCAACGCCTCCGCCGTTATATGCATAGAAATCAACTAACACATTAAATGAGTCAGACTCAATGATCTCGTTTCGAAAAGAGACCCCAGTCAACGAAGGATCAATCTTTTCAAACAGCTGTGCCTGAACACTCAGCGTAGCAGCAAACACGAGCAGGAAGGCGAGTGTCTGTCTTTTCATAATCGCATTCTCGCCATGAGACTTAAACCGACAAAAAGGAAGATCACGTTTGCGCTCCATCCAATAACGTCTACTGGCACATCAATAGACACGCCCGCAGCCTGACTGATCTTCGTAAACGCAATGTACGTTATGGCGAGGACCATGGCTGCAGCGATGTTCACAGCCATGCCCCCTCTTCTACGAACGGATGCAAATGGGACGGAGATGAGCACCACGATGAAATTAACAAAGGGGAACGCCCACTGACCAGAGAGGTCGATCTCCTGTTGTCGCGTGTCTTTCCCACCCTTCTTGAGCGTACCAATGTAGTCATCCAATTCGGGGAATGTCATCTCTTCTGGGTTAAGTTGAAGCTTCGCGATTTGATCTTGCCTCACGGAGAACGATACAGGAAGTTCACGCACCTCTTCTATGCTGATGCTGTCCTTGAAAAATGAACGCTTCGTTCCTGCAACAATTACCCACGATGCACTGGTTGAATCCCATCGCATACTATCAGCATCAATGCGCCACTGTTGTCGAGGGCTTGTTGCAGATCCGAATTCTTCAATCGTTACAGACGTTGCTACGTTGCTGTTGGGATCGTATCGACGCAACGTAACATTCATCGTTGGGCTTTCTCTGAAATAGAGGTCATTCAGACTAGATCGGCCCCCTGCACCTTCCAGGTACTCGCGTTCAATCTCGAATCTTTTGGTTGCTGCTCTTGGAGAGACCCATCCGTTAAAGTAGACCTGCCCAACACTCATGAAGAGCGAAAACACGAGTATTGGGAGCAACATTCGTAGGGGGCTCTGCCCGCTCGAACGCATAGCCGTGATCTCGTTGTTTGAGCTGAGCCTCCCTATCGAGAACAGTCCGGCCAGCATTAGTGCTACAGGTGTGAGAATCTCAAGTACATAGGGCAGAAAAGCAACATAGAACGTAAGGATTTCTTCGATTGGAGTCTTATGATCAAGGAACTTGTCAAGACGTTCAAAGAGATCGATGATGATGAAGATCGTGCAGAGCGCAACGAGCGCAAAGACAAGCGTCACCACGAATTGTCGAAGCACGTATCGATCAAGGATACTCATCGGAGGCGCGAAGCCCCTTTCACCCCAATAAATGACTGCCACCAGCTTAGAGCAAGGCCTAGAATGCCTACCAGCGCTGCCCATAGCAAGATCTCGCCCACCGAAACGTGCTCGAGCCATGAGGCATAGACGTAGGCATACGGTCGTGCTACAAGTACCACTCCCACTCCTATCAACAATCCAACTGCTCCCGCAACAAGGCTTACCAGAAGGTGCGGCGCCGCTATCCATGAAACGGATGCTCCAAGGAGGGCGGCTACATTGAGATCCGAACCTGCGCGGTGAATCTCCGCACGAAACGCATAGGCTGCAGCGATGAGGAACAACACGAGACTCAGAAGCCCCGCCACAATGCCAAATACGAGAACGCTGCGCCTGCTTGCGTCTATCATTTCAACGTAGGGTTTAGGCCACACAACGTCTGACGTAGCTTCCGGATACATTTCCCTGAGTGATCGAACGAATCGATCAGTGGATGACATTGAAACAAGCACTGGACGGAGATGAATCCTGAGAATGGTGGGCACGGCAGCAACATCACGAAGATCATCGGACTCCAGGTGCATATCGTGTGAGAACTCTCGCCATACAGCCTCGCCGTTCATCAGCGTTACGGAAGCAACGGACGGTCGCCGACGCATGTCCATAGCCATTGCGTTGATCGCCTGATTGGTGCTATCGTTTGGACCGATGACATCTATCGTCATCTCCTGCGCCCTGCGATCGAGATCACGCCATACAGACACACCCAACGTTGCGCCCGCGAGACACCATATCGTTCCAACCGCGGCAACGACCATCATTCTAAGAACCGGACCTCTGCGCCGCGCAAGAAGTCGCCCAGCCCCCTGAACATGAAACCAAAGACTCATGTTGTCTCTCCCCGACGAGCGATAGCGCTACGCACATCACCGTATACACGGCCAAGAGCCCGCAGTGGGAAGTGCAGTTCGCGTCTGACATAGATGGTGCACAGTATGCCAACGACGAGCGTGTTCGTTACAAGACCAAGTCCTACAAGTAAGGGATGCCCAAGCTCTCCAACAATGAAGAGGACACCACCAGAAACAAGAAGTCCAATTGCTGAGAAGCGAACAATGATCGTGCTGCGCCCCATTGCAGCAATGATACTGCTCATGAGCAGGAATGGCATGCCAAGCGCAGCTATCGTCAGGACGTTAAAGTGGTCAACAGCCGCAGCGTACTTTGTTCCTAGGATTGGAATGATCAACCGACTGAGTCCCGCCTCGAGTGCGATCACAACCATGATCGTTGGCACAAGAGTTACACTAATTGCCTTCGTAATGAGGATCTGAAGGTCCTCCATACGATTCTGCGAGTACATTCTCACAGCGGCCGGGTAGAGGAGAGTGATGACTGCATCGAATGCTTGTTCAAAGAACCGATAGAGATTTTTTGCCGGCGTGTACACACCCACAACACCCACCCCAAAGAAAGCCGCTATAACGTAAACATCAAGCTGACGTGGCGCAGAGTTCAATGCCGTGGCCATTGCAAGGGGCACTCCATAACGGAGATATGTGCCGAATGAAATCGAACCGGACCAACCAAAGATCAGCTCCTTACGGGTGAGCGCCATCGTGGCTAGCGAGCTAGCGGCCATTCCGGCAAAATCAATGAGGACAATATCATCTAGTGTGTGCAATCTGTTGTTCGCAATAAACCAAAACGTCAATATGGTCCGCACCCCGAACCATATCGAGTCGGCTACGAACAGATCCTTCATTCGCATCTCGCGATAAATGATCTTGAGGCAGAACATTCTTGGTAGCGACAACAAGCAGTACAAAGGGAGCAATGCCGCAACGTTTCCGAATTGCGGTACACGGAAGACATGAATGAGGGGCTCTCGGAATAGGAATATCCCGCCCGCAGCAATCCCAACAACAATGGCATGGATCACGAGTGCCATTGTGTTCACACGCCTACGTTCCTCGGGGTGTACGCCGTACTGGATTATCCCTGCCAGTGCCGAACCATCCGAAACGATCATGATCCAGGTGTTCAGTGCAACAAGCAACGCAAAAACGCCATACACCTCAGCAGGAAGTGCCGCTATCTGCACAAACTGGACGAGTCCAAACGCGACGTAGAGGACCTTGTCCGCCAATGACCACGTGATTTTACCAAGGTGCGCTGTGAGTTTCATTCTGCGAAGTTATGTATTTGGGTAGCGCGATAGCATGGTAGCGCGATAGCATGCTATCGCGTTACGCAGGGTAGCGCGACAACGTCCATTTGACGGTGTTCGTGTGCATGCTCAAGCATGTTGTTGGCCGTGAAACCCCAAACGACGGCGCTATTGAGACTCTAGCAACGTCTACCTTTCCATTGTCCCATGTGAGAAGGACAGCGGATTGTGTTCCACGCAGAATGGTATGCCCATTCTTCATCTCCACATCGATTCCCAACCCTAGTGGTAGTACCCACTCGGCTGTCTCCCGCACTCCTTTTGCAGGGGTGTAGGTGTCTTGAACGGTGATTCCACCATCATTGAAGGTAACGTGGCGCCTATGGCACCTACCATTCTTAGAAGAGAATTTTCCTATCCAATCACGTGGAGTGTTTTCCGACACCACATGATGTACGTCGTCTTCCAACAGCCAGAACAATCCCTCTTCCCCTGGAGGTGAAAAGAACTGTTCGATGTCGGCGGGCCACATCGTGGCGTGATGATGAACAGACCTCTCGCGATTTCTCGTCGCGGGATCCGATGTGTAGCACGAGCTACCGGGGTCAACGACGAATGCCTCGCCCCCTACCGAAAGGGTTACGGAATTTTGATCATTGTGTGCATGCCCGCCCTTACCAAACTGTCCAACAGGACCATTTCGAAGTGTGATGGCCATGCCGAGATGACGGCGTATTGTGAGGCCGAAGTCGGACATCACGGTACCCACGTCCATCTGCGGTGTACCCATTGTCGTCCGGGCTGCCACGTCATACATGTACGATAGATTGGGAGCAAAGCCGGTCAGTTTCATCGATAGCCCGTCATCATTGTCACCGATAAGGGGCATACCGATGCTCTCGAGGCCCCGGCATCGTTCTACGGCAAGAGCTATTCGACGGAGCTCTAGTGCATCAAAGGTCATGAGCGCTGAGCCTTGGACAAACAGATCCGTCACCTGTCTATGATAGCCGGTGCTTGCTTCATTGACCATCCCATCATCAAGGATCTGTCGAGCTAGCTCACGTTTGAGCTCACGCGTCGCCAACTGGCCCCACGTTTGTGCATCCTTTTCCCCCTCGACATAACAACCCGCTGCCAACAGCCCTAGAAGATTTGCCAGATAGTGTGAACTCGAAAGTCCACCTTTTGATTCGCGTCGGGCGAACGTGCTTCGAGCATGATCAACGGCAGCCGCGACAACGATAGAATCCGCACCTGCCTGCTGCCAACCTGACTGTTTTGCCCAATCCCATGCTGCAAGCATGGAATGGAGGCGTATCCCCGTCCCCATCGGGAACAACCAGTGCGTCCCTTGTTCTGCGGGATACGCACTCATAAAGGCGACGATCTCATTGAAGAGCCGTTCACACCAGTCATTACGGTTGTGCGGTTCGATGTGGGCTGCTAGCGCATAGGCACACCAGTGGTGCATGCGACTCAATTCATGTACCGACCTGACGTCCACGTCAGAAGGGTCTGGCAAGCCCACGCTCCAACTGCCTATCCCATACGAGTCAACGTCACCCGACCACATCCTTCTGGCAAAAAGTATGGTTTCAGCGCCGTTCTCAGCCATCCACGACGCGGAGGGAAGTGCTATGAGGCTACTACGAAGATGTCGATCTTCATGTACGCGCGTAGGCAGCTGCGAGGGCAGCTGCCTAACCAAGAGACGTTCACGCACAGCGTCTCGGACCTTACTGACAAGGAATGGGCGCATCGGCCCTAGGAGTATGCGTGCTTTCCACGGAAGCTTCATCTGCACAATGTACTTCTTAGCAAACAACTTCCCGTAGATTTGATGTTATGTGTGGAATTGCCGGACTTGTAGATGAACGCCTTGGTACCTCGGATATTGCCGATATAGGCGCGCGTATGTTGGAGGTCATGGCTCATCGAGGTCCTGACCATAGAGGGATATGGACATCACCCTCCCTGTTCCTTGGTCATAATCGGTTGAGCATTCTTGACCTTTCGAGCGCCAGCCATCAGCCGTTTACCTATCGTGGACTCACTGCCACGTATAACGGCGAAGTATACAACTACATCGAACTTCGCGCCGAACTCGAGCGCGACGGATACACGTTTCAGACGAGTGGCGATACTGAGGTGATCCTAGCGGCTTACCATAAATGGGGTGCAGCCTGCGTTGAGCGATTCATTGGTATGTGGGCACTAGCGATATGGGACGAGTCCAACAGAGAGCTCTTTTGCTCTCGTGATCGCTTTGGCATTAAGCCATTTCACTACATAGAGCGGGATGGACGGTTCCATTTTGCATCCGAGATCAAGGGGCTTCGTGTTTCGCCCCTTTACCGTGGTGGGATCAACGAAGCGCAGGTTGCTCGCGGACTTTATCTGGGATGGATGCAGCATTGGGAAGAAACGTATTTCACGGACATCAAGGCACTCCCCGCTTCTCATAACCTTACGTGGAAGGACGGCGCTATGGTTCGGTTGACGGCACGCAGAGACGTACCGATGGGAGTCTGTCTTAGCGGTGGGCTCGACTCTTCGTCTATTGCGAGCATCCTCGCATCGTCTACCGATGAGCATCAGATCAAGACCTTTACCGCATTTTATACCGGCACGGGCAATGTAGATGAGCGACCATACATCGGCCATGTTCTTGCCAGGTATCCGCAGATACAACCCCACTACATTTCCCCAACAGATACCGATGTTGCAGAAGCCTTAGATAGAATCACATGGATGATGGACGCTCCAATGCCATCATCATCATACATCTCGCAGTACTTCGTGATGCAGCTCGCCGCACAGAACGGCGTTAAGGTAGTGCTAGATGGTCAGGGGGCTGATGAGATCATGGGTGGGTATATGCATTCCATGTATCGTGTTGTCGCGGATAAGATTCGCGCCGGTCAACTTG
>JAPLFN010000015.1 GCA_026390655.1 Candidatus Kapaibacterium sp. | reverse complement strand
TCCCGAGGAGCGGAGCGACGAGGGACCTCCTCCGCAACGCAATGCACGTGCGTCATCCCGAGGAGCGGAGCGACGAGGGACCTCACATCCCATACGCAATGTATGTGCGTCATCCCAAGGAGCGGAGCGACGAGGGACCTCACCTCCCTTGCGCAATGCACACGCGTCATCCCGAGGAGCGGAGCGACGAGGGACCTCCTCTGCAATGCAATGCATGTGCGTCATCCCGAGGAGCGGAGCGACGAGGGACCCACGGGATGTTGCCACGGAATGTTGACACGCAATGTTGCCGGGATAAATCCCGGCCAACACATCGTAACACCCTAATTGCTCAACTGTGCCTTTAAGAGCGACCACGTAGACTCTACCGTGTCGGTGGGACGTTTGGCATCGCTCCAACGAGAGATGCTCCATAAGCCGCTTACTTCAGGCGTGATACTGAAGACAAGGGTGCCATTCAGGACGGTTGGAAGGCTGGCGATACCCAATTGGGCGGTGAGAATGTAGTCTGACACCCATACAGTGGAATCGGGCGAGGCGAAAGCAATGTTGCTGTTCTCAAACTCTAAACCTAGGTTTTGGTCGGATGGCAGGCGTGCGATCATTGACAAAAAAGCCTGCTGCTCCTTCGTTATCGACCACGAAGCAAAGACGGCTTGAAACCTGGCTCCAGCCTCGGCCGACGGTTCAAAGAGATATGGATACCGGCTTCGTGACGGGTCGGCCAAACACAACATGAAGTTCTGCGAGTTCTTTTCGATAACGGCACTACGAAAGTTATCGATCACCAACATCGGAGTGGTAGGGGGCTCATAGGTCCCACGATTGCCGGTTGGCTCTTCGGGCGTTCGCGTGGAACAAGACAGGAGCAGGCATAGAAGTGTAAGGGCGAGGCGCTGCCTCGCCCTTACCGGGTGGAAGCTATCATCACGGAGCATCTTCATACGGCTTCGGCAATAATGATGCATCGCGTGGACGTCTCTGCATCAAATGGCTTTCCCTCGTAGGACCCATAGACGCACTTCACGTTGAGGCCGCTAGAGGCGCACATTTCAACGAGTGCATCCCTGTCATACAGCCAAACACGCTCTTCAAACTCTTGTTCATGCGAACATGGATTGTTGATCGTTATGCGCTTGCGTACATACGGTTCGTCGATGTTGCGTAGCAAATTCACGTTAAGAAAGTCCATGACGAACGTGCCCCCATCTACGAGGTTGGCTCGGATCGCCTGCAACACTCTAGCATTCTCTTCGTGCGTGTCAAAGTATCCGAAGCTTGTAAAGAAATTGGCGATCACGTGAAATGGACCATTCGGAAATGGACCGCGCATGTCCCCAACAATGTAATCCACGTTCGGATGCGGATATAACTCTTGTGCACGATCGATCAGATAATGGGAGTTATCAAGCCCCGTTACAATGTATCCGTGCTCAGCAAGTGCAAGAGCGTGACGTCCGTAACCGCAACATAGGTCGAGCACTTTTGTACCCGGCTCGATGCCGGCCAACCGTTGAATGAGATCTACACCCTCGCGCGCCTCTTCTTCGGTACGGTGACGGTATAGACGCATATACCACGGCGACTCAAACCATGTGTTGTACCACTCGGCTTTCATACGAGTACTCTGCCCTCAAACGCACGCGCAAGCGTAGCGTCGTCGGCAAACTCAAGATCAGAACCCATCGGAACACCACGCGCAATGCGTGTTAGCCGAATGCCCAACGGAGATGTCATCTTTGCGATGTATTGCGTGGTTACCTCTCCCTCAACGTTTGGGTTGAGCGCAAGAATTACCTCTTGCATTTCTACACCCATACGCGCGATCAGCTCTCGTAAACGAATGTCCTCAGGGCCTATCCCGTCTAAGGGGCTCAATGCACCATGAAGCACATGATACAAGCCACGATAGTCTCCCGTTCGCTCAATGGCCATCACATCTGAAGGTTGCTCAACGACGCAAATGATCGTTGGATCACGCTTAGGAGAGGAACAGATTCCACAGACCTCGGTGTCGGTGAAGGTGTGACACACGGCGCACTCACGTACGTGCGTTCGCATATCGACCAAGGCTTTGGAAAACTGCTCCACTTGCTCTGCCGGCTGGCGGAGGATATGAAACGCCAGGCGGCGTGCGGTCTTTTTTCCGATGGTGGGCAGGGAAGCAAAAAGCTCTACCACGCGTTCAATGGAATCTGAAGGAAGCATATGGGGAAAGTTACGGAGATACGGGGTTACGGGGTTACAAGGTTACGGGGTTACGGGGGTACAAGGTTACGGGGATAAACAACTCCGTAACCCTGTAACTCTGTAACTCTGTAACTCTCCGTGCGTAACTTGCGCCCATTAATTCGAAAGGGTTTATCTATGGGAATCTTCTCCCGCATCTCAGACATCTTTAAGTCCAACGTCAACGAAGCGCTTGACAACGCCGAAGACCCGGAAAAAATGCTCAAGCAAATGGTGCTGGAGATGGAAGAATCCGTCAACAAGACCACTCTTGCGGTGGCAAATGCAATAGCGAATGAAAAGGGGCTTGAACGTAAGGCCGCAAAGGAACGCGCACTTAGTGCTGACTGGCAACAAAAAGCTATGCAGGCGCTTCAAGCAAATCGCGAAGATCTTGCGAAGGCGGCGTTGGAAAAAAAGGCCGTTGCTGATAAGAACGTAGCGGACCTTGCGCCACTCTATGGACAAGCATCGGAAACTGCAGTAAAGATGCGTGAACAACTCACAGCACTCAAAAACAAGCTCGAAGAGGCGCGCTCACGTCAGAGCACACTTGTTGCGCGATCACAAGCGGCAAAGGCGCAGAAGCAGATTGCTCAATCGTTCTCCGGAGTGGGTAGCGATGCGTTCTCAAAGTTTGATAAATACGAAGGCAAGATCGAGAAGCTCGAATCTGAAGCCGTAGCATTTGAACAACTGGCAGGTGAGAACACAGACCTCGATCAGCAATTCAAGAAGCTTGCGTCAACTGGTCAGGTTGATGCCGATCTGCTTGCTCTCAAGAAGCAAATGGGCCTGTTGCCCGAAGGCGACAAGCCGGGAGAAGCCCCATGACTCCCGACGCGATCATAGATTCAACAAGAGCATCGGTAGCAGCGATTCTCAAGGAACGCTTTCCGCAGACAGTAGACTTTAGCGACGGTTCGTATGCGCTGTCTTATGGCTCTTCTAGCGTTGGCGTGGTTGTTCGCAGATTCACAGAAACGGACTCCATGGTTGAGATCATGGCTCAGGTAGTATCTGGCGCAACGATCTCTTCTGAACTCCTGCATTGGCTTCTACGCAAGAACGCTGAACTTCACTTTGGCGCATTCGGTCTGCTGTTCGATGATACGATCATCTACACGTATTCATTGCCTGGGTCAAAGCTCGACGCTAGTGAGCTGGAAGCAGCCGTGACGTCAGTTGCCATCATCGCCGACCATTACGATGACGAGATCGTGAAGATGGCAGGGGGCAAGAGAGTATCCGACGAGTGACCGATACTACTTCGCGGGTAAGACTCTGATGTGAATGCTTCGATTTAAGAAGCGACCTTGCGGAGTGTCATCACTGTACTTATCTGTCCGCGTTGATGTCTGATAATTCAGCTTCTTATTCGCAACCGAGGTCATAAAGTTTTCAGTATTGCCGGCACGCTGTTCTGACAATACGCGATTGCGCTCTTCACTGCCGAGTACGTCGGCGCTGCCTTCAACAACGATCGTACTGTTTGGTGGAAGTTGCTCGCCTAGCTGGCGAAGCAGACCTTTAACATCTTCGGAAAGATCTGAGCTGTTGTAATCAAAACGCAACACGGCGTCAAAATTCCCTGCTTGCATTGCGATACTTCGCCGAGGAAGAACCGCTACGTCAAGCACAGTATCTCGCTGTGATATCGCTCCTCCGGCGGAAGCCATGAGTGAGATCTTCACAGAGGCTTGAGTTGGGCTCATGGCAATATCTACTGGTTGTCCGCTTTCAACTTGTGCAAGCTGTAAGACTGTGTCATGACCATTCGTTGTTATCACCATGGAGTCTGGCCGAGCATCTGGTGCGCCTCCTGAAAAAGATGCACGCACATTCACCGTGCCGCGAGCAAAGGCGAACTCTTCGGCAGAAACCCACCGTTGTAGCGGTGCATTCTGCACGATGATGTCGACTCTGCGATTCTCTTCGCGTCCACCAGCAAAATCACTATTCGATGCGATCCGCGGCAAGACTGAACTCTTGATGGTAATGGACGAACGTGAAACTCCCATGTCCTCCAGCACGCGCCGTACAGACTCTGCCCTGCGCTGCGCCAAAGCAATTCCCTCTGGTTCTGTTGTGGTGCCGCTCGTAGCCCCTTCCAAGATGATGCGCGCGTCTGCGTTTGCCTTTACAACATTTGCAACGCGAGACATCACCCATGCATGAGCCGCAACTGGATCGGTGCTCACGGTGGAGCCATCGATCGATCTGCGATACGACAAAGGAATGTCGGCTGAAGAGCTGTCAAAGAACACGGCGTTGACAATCGGCGTTGAAGCACGCAACTCATTGCCTGTGACAACTTCACCACGGAAACCAAAGATCTGCAAAGCAATGCGAGGGGGAACGTAGACAGGTGCCACAACGCCAACAGCTGGTGGCGGAGGTGCGGGTTGAGAAGTACTCCCTGATGACCAGCGTATCCCGATCTCTGCACGCACGCCAAAGAGTTTCCACTCAGCGTCAGTTACAACGTTTGTAAAGAAGTAGTCGGCAGAGAGGCGTGGGATGAGAGCTATATGCTCACCAACAGAGATAAATGACTCCAGCGATGCCGATACACCAAAGAGCATGGAAGAGGGAGAGATCAATTCACCTTGAGCGATCGTCCGTTCTTGCGTCCGTTTGCCATCAACGATAAAGACCCCGTTGGACGGAGACGTTACGGTCTCTTGCTGCACATAGCTCTTTGCAACAGGCAGGGCAAATCGCGGGCCGATACTAAAACCGAGTGTTCGCTTATCGAATGAACCAATGATTGGAATGATGATACTCGGTGAGATCTCAACATAGTTCAACGTGGCAATCAGCTCATGGTTCGCAAGAAGCGTTACGTCGTTCCCGGTTAAGGAATCGCGCATTGGATATTCGTTTACGCGCGAAAACGTACCGCTGCGATTAGAGTATCCAAGTTCAACACCCAATCCAATGGAGGGGGCAAATGGAAATTCAAGCCCTAGAGAGAATGCAGGACCAACGCCACTCCCTGATGTTAGCTCACCACAATCAATGATTGGAGCAGTGTTTTGCACGGCACCAGAATGCGTACTGAAAATCAGTCCGCCATTCAGACGCACACCAAGCGTCTCAGTATACGTTTGGGCGTAACCAACAACGGTGGCAAGAATGAGAGCGGGCAGGAGGAATCGCATGGCGGCAAAGTTAGGTAGATAGGGGTCGCGCGATAGCATGCTATCGCGCGACCTGGGCATCGTTATGTTTAGAATTGGTAACGGAGATTAACTGCCATCAACTGTGTGCGGGTGGGTCCTAGCCCCATGCTAACATCATCGCTCACATCGAAGTCGAACAGGTGGGCACCAACGTAGGCATCCATAGCCGCCAGCCCGTACGTCACGAGGAAGATCACACCGGCAAGGTCTCTGTTGTCTCTGTATGCCTCGCGTTGTCTCAGGAGTAGGGCGGTAACGTTTGGGTCGGCGCCGGATGCGAGAGCCAGATCGTAGAGGTCTGACGTTGTGTTGAAATCTGCGTTGTTTTTAAAGAACTGCCATGCAGTGATCACCGCCGTACCTGTGAACAGTGGCACCTTCCAGTAGCTTTCGGTGTAGACCTGACCAAGGCCGGGAAGAAGTAGGGAATAGAGTACCGCCGTTGTAGGTGACTTGGTCATAACCTCCACGGAGTCCGTTGCTCCATGAGCAGAACAGCACATTACCATCACAATGAGCAGGATGCTCAAGGAACGCATGCAATTACCTCTATCTCAACGCGAGCATCCTTTGGAAGACGAGAAACTTCAACAGCACTTCGGGCGGGACGGTGTTCTCCCATCTCCGAGGCATACACACCATTCATTGCGGCAAAGTCCGACATGTCCTTGAGGAACACAGTGGTCTTTACGATATCGCTACATGAAGCCCCTTGAGACGAGAGGATCGTGCGAATATTCGCGAAGATCTGACGTGTTTGTTCTTCTATCGTGCCCTCTAGCATCGTACCGTCTGCACGAAGCGGGATCTGTCCACTAAGAAAGATCATGTTGCCAGTGCATGCTACGCCGTGTGAATAGGGGCCGATTGGTTGAGCAGCTCCATCTGCGGAAAAGGGGCGAACCATGGATGTCCTCGTAGATGAACATGACGTCACGATAAAAAGAGTCAAGGCTAATGCAATGATTCTCATCGTGCCGTATCACGCTTGATGATGAATACTTCCTCACCCGGACGCACGTAACCGTATCGTTCGCGGGCAAGCCGTTCAATTTCTGTGCTATCGGAGTGAAGACGTACGACGGATCTTCTCAATGAATCCTCTACGCTCTGCATCCGCTTCGTGGTCTTCTCCAGTTCAGCTATCTCGCCAGCAAGACGTATTCGCGTTACAACACCGTAGGGTGAGAACAATACGAAGGCGAGAACAACAAGCGTCATCCCGCCAATGACGTAGATTCGCTTGCGCGTCATTACGCGCTTCTGTATCTGGACAGCTGGGGTCTTGGCCATCTCGTATTCCTCAGTAGAGGATATGTCCTCGTTGGACGCTGCCGTCTTTGAAACGAAGGATCACTCCAAGAAAGCCGGATAAATCAGCAGAGAGTTCAATTCGAGCAGAAGAAGCATCAGACACATCTTGGGTAAGAACAATGCGACCAAGCACGTCAAAAAACGTCACATTCGCCGCACCGCTATAGTCGCACGTGATGTGGACAGTATTCTCATGAACGCGTATGGTGAGCCCCGTACTCAACTCTTCATCTACTGATGTGAAATCATTGAGGTTGTACGCATAGACCCCCGCGGAATCGGTAAAGCCTTGGATGATGCTGTGATTCACGACTGCCCAGCCAGCATCGAATGCCATTACGGACGAAGTAATCGTTGCTAATGTACCCGGAAGCGGATAGGCTACTTCCGTCCACACGGTATCGCCGTCGAGACGGTAAAGCTGATATCGATCGCTGTTTGTAAAGGCGTAGAGCTTGTTCTGATCTGCATCAAGATCTAGACATGCAGGAGGAGCAACTGCCGAGTTCCAGCGGCCCACATCAGAGACACGTTTGGCATCAAGATCGACCTTCTTAACGCCACTGACGCTTGTAGCATACACTGTTGGACCATTAGCAAACAGTGTTCCTAGGCCGTCGACAACTATGCTTTCCCAGTTCTTGCCACCGTCCTTGGAGAACCGAATCCCACGCGATGTACTAGCAATGAGGTTCGTTCCGCTAGAAACAAGATCTATGATGTCAAGATCTCCTAGATCGAATGAATCGAGCTTTGTAGAGAACACGTAGATCTTAGCTGCATTTGTTGCGAGATACCATACTTCGCCAATGGTAGCTATCTGTATCGGCGTACTTGTGATAGTGAGTGAGTCAAACTGCGTCCACGTTGTACCACTAGTAGAGAAATACGCCCGCACCAAACTTCTTGAAGCGTCTTGAGTAACAGCTAAAGACAGTCCAGCAGTGAAACTGCTCATCGCACAAACGTCACCCACAAGACCTGGGATCGTTTCCCAATTAGCCCCGTGATCGTACGATCTCATCGCGACCGTATCGAACATGAACAGTCCAGCGGAGATCGTTTGTAAGCGACTCTTTGGTCCCGCACTTGCGCGTGATTCGAGAAGCCACGGCCGCTGCGCCATACAGATGGATGACGCTGTAAGAAAAACGAGGAGGAGGGTACGCATAGGGGTGGGTGATCGTGGTTTGGGAAGGTGCAATCTACTGCCTTAGCCGTTAAGGATGTTCCGGCCAGTTGTGTTTTGGGTAGCGACCCTTCATTTCCTTGCGCACGTGGGCATAGGAGCCTTGCCAGAAGCCTGCTAGGTCTTGGGTCACCTGAAGCGGGCGGTCTGCCGGGCTCAATAACTCAATTGTCAAGGGCACGTTTCCCTGGGCCACCTGGGGAGTGCGTTTCACCCCAAACATGAACTGCAGTCGCACAGAAATTAAGGGGCGCGTCACATCGGAATAATCAATGGGGACCTCGCGACCTTTTGGCGGCGTGTAAAACTCTGGCGCAATGGTATCA
>JAPLFN010000082.1:6048-7810 GCA_026390655.1 Candidatus Kapaibacterium sp. | reverse complement strand
TTATGTCGGCTTGCTGTTCATGGCGCCCTTCACCTTCTAGGGTATGATGACGCCGAGAAAGCAGATCGCGAGAACATGCAGGTTTTAGAGAACAAATACATCGTGAGCACATAAGCGCGCCTATGAACAATCATTACGCTGTTGAACGAGTAATGGACATCATCGCATACATGATCAGTGAGGGCCGGCAAGGGGCTCCACTGAATGCGATCGATACGAAGAGCCTGCTCGACCAAGGGTATACAGATTCCGAGATCGCAGCCGCTCTTTCGTGGATCATGGAACGTCAAGCCGATCGTGATGAAATCGAAGGTCCGGCTAAGGGCACCTTCCGCATCCTTCATGGTATTGAGCGTGAAGTACTAGACACCGATGCATGGGGCATGATCATGACGTACCATGAACTCGGATTCTTAGACAGTGACGACGTAGAGCAGATCTTGGAGCGTGCCGTTGTGATGGGCTCCGAGCGCGTTGTTGGTGTTGCCGAGATCAAGGCCCTCATTGCAGCATACGTATTGCATCAACAGCCACTCCCGCAAGCCGGCAGCAGAAGTTTGTTGTTGGGAAGCGATGCGGTGAATTAATATGCTAATGTGCTAGTGTGCTAGTTTGCTAATGAAGATCGAATTAGCACACTAGCACACTACCATGGCCTCGTAGCTCAGTCGGATAGAGCGACGCTTTCCTAAAGCGTGGGTCGGAGGTTCGATTCCTCTCGAGGCCACTGAGTCGATACATGGCGAGTTTTCCTGAAATGGGGAGAACTCGCTTTCTTCTTTTATATATAGCACTTACGGAAATATGATAGCAAATGTAGAATCAAGAGATATCATCGAGTTGCAATTATTTCGTCAGCAATATCGTCAGCAGTCGTAATGTTGACGTACCATATCACCAACTGCTGACGGTTTTTATGCGCATCAAGTTCTACATAGACCGGCCTGATGAGCCGGTCTCAACGATCATGTCAAACGTTGCGTTTGCCGGCAAACGGTTCCGTTTTAGTACTGGAGTCAGTATCTCCCCTACGCATTGGAACCACGAGAAGCAGGAGATCAAGTCTGGCGAACGCAACCGAGCAGCATACATGAAGCGGCTTGATGCCATCGACGCTGAGATTCGCAGTGCATATCACGCCATCCAGTTTGGCATGGACGGTAAGGCCGTGAGTACCACGGCGCTTAGGGAATTCCAAGACCGGATCAAGGAGTTCTTGGACGACAAACCCAAGGGACCGAAGAACGACAACGTTCTGGGCCAGTTTGATCGCTTTGTTCATGAGTATCGTATCTCTGCCGGCAACGCGATGGTCACCAACCAACGTCCAGCCGAAGCCACCCTCAATCGCTACCGTCTTGTGTCACGTCGCCTTGGCGAGTTTGCCAAGGCTCGCAAGATCGATCTCACATTCGATGGGATCAATACAGACTTCTATCGCCAGTTCGTGGGATGGCTTTCTACGGATCAGAACCTCTATGATTCGAGCGTGGGCAACCACATCAAGATCCTAAAGACCTTCATGCGGTGGTGCATGGATGAAGGTCTGCATAAGAACATGGAATTCCAGAAGTTCTACAAACCTGAATCTCTTGGTGAGACCATCGCGCTATCAGCGAAGGAGCTTCGGATGATCCGTGACGTGGATCTTAAAGACAACCCACGGCTCGCGCGAGTTAGAGATCACTTCTTGATGCAGACCTACACCAGCCTGCGCTATAGCGACCTCATGAAGCTCGAGCCCAAGCACTTCGATCTCATC
>JAPLFN010000082.1:0-6023 GCA_026390655.1 Candidatus Kapaibacterium sp. | reverse complement strand
CATCAACGGGTTCATACACGTGCCTATCACAAAGACGGACGTGCGACCGATCATTCCGATCACTCCCCCACTTTCTGCTGTTCTTGAGCGGTATCCAAGCTTGCTGTTTGAGTTTGTCAGCAACGTCAAGGCAAACAAGTACCTTAAGGAACTTGGCAAGCTCGCCGAACTAACGTCACCCATCATAGTTGGGCATAGTAAGGGCGGAAAACGGTTCGAACAGCCCGTACCCAAGTATCAAGAACTCTCTACGCATGTAGCCCGTCGAACCTTTGTCACCGTGAGCCTTGAGTTCGGCGTACAGGACTCCATTATTCGTTTTGTCACCGGCCACAAGACGTCGGATGTAATGGCGAAACACTACGCGAAACCATCACCGGACGTTGTGCACGATGTTGTATGCGAAGCGTGGAAGAGGTTATGAATAGCCTGTACTCTCCTGAAAAGTTCTTTGCACGGCTCGGAAGCGAAATCGCCGAAGCCTCTATCGCGTCTGTCAATTGCGAAATTGATCGTCAAAAGCGTATCGATATTCTCGAAGGCTTTATCCGCCAGGCAGAACGGAATATGCCGTTGGAACTCGCGGAGTGGATCTATGAGTACGTACTTACATCCCAACCGCTTTCGGAAATACAAACACAAGCGAACATTGACCGAGCAGACGCACTACGAATGCCACATCGCATTTCCGATATGTTTAGTCCTGACCTCAGCGCTCCAATCGAGGACTTACATATTGAGCCGTTGGAACAAGGAGCGTCCGTACTTGAAGATGAGGGGCCGCTAAGGGCGACGCTGTTATTCTGGACTGCGATAGAATTCATACTTCGCCACGATGATGAAATCGGTCCGATTATGCAGAAGGCCACAGATCTTCAAATTGAATTTTCTCGAAAGACTCGATGGGGTCGCGCTATAGTTAAGAAGATGGATCTCATAGATGCCACTCTACCGACAGACGCGAATCATGAAGATCTCCTGAGTAGTCAATGGTGGGACCTGGAATTTCAACTTCGTCGCGAACTATTCAAGCACAAGATTCCACCGACGCAATTTTTGAGCGATGAAGATGCTCAAACGATCTCTAAACGGACTGAATCAGTTAGTGTTTTTGAGATCCTTTATCACCTTCAACTGAATCTCACTCATGTTGAATTTGTTGGGATGATGATAGACTCCGGAACTTGTGAGCTAAACTCTCGTGTCTATGTACACCGAGTCCGGGAGGAGGTAGACTTAATTAAATCCCAACTCGGTAACACTCCCTCATTTGATGTTGGACAACGCGAGAAACGGGCGCTCTCCATGGAACTGTTTGCTGAACTTCTATTTGAGAGTCTATCATCGAATCATCTCTTGGGCCACTGCGCATTGGCGGACATAAAGAGCATCTGTCAACATGCGGACACGAGGAAAGGTGCTTTAAGACTTAAGATCCCCAAGGGCGACGTCATTTGGTGCGCCCGTATTGTATACGCAATTGCCAACCGACTCGGCAGGGCACATCCACTGTTCAAAGTCTTTAATGGGAAAAAACTGCTCAAGGCAGCTGCAATGCATCACGCTTTGCACCGGCGTAGGAAGGTTGAACCAGTTTGCCCGCAAAATGTTGCAGCCTTCTTCGAACGGATCGCAAATGTCACAATTGAAAGCGGCGTAGAACCCCAATAGGTCTAGACACAAAGGGCCACTACGTGACACAACGAGACAGACGCAACTTAAGTCATTCATTGCCAAGGTGTTACAGGAACACAATTATTCAATCGTGACACTTCGGAACTTGTCGGAAACATGAAATATTGGGTACGATTACTCCCAAACTTTCATGGTGTCTCATGTCCACTTCCACAATGCTTCAATCCGTCTCACCTGACGAATTGAGTGCACTCATTCACGCTGCTGTCGAATCAGCACACAAGCAGGCGAGCCTAAAGCCGCCACCCGATCCGAAACAAGAGGAACGGGTTCTAACGCGGCAAGAGGCAGCGCAGTTTCTGCGTATTAGCCTTCCTACCCTTTCCCGCCGAATAAAGGATGGAACGATTGCTGTGGTTCACGTGTGTGGGCGCACGCTCATCCGCCGTCAAGACCTGGATGCTTTACTAGGTGGCGCCGAACCGGTCCAAACGACCGGAGGTGCGCAATGAGTAAACCGCATGAGTTCTCAAAAAAGAAGACTAATTGCCCCTGCGGTAAAAGCACGTCTTCGCACGTGGTGAGACGGTCTACATTTGCGAGGGCGAGAAGGACGTCATGCGTTTGGTGGAGCTGGGTCTGACTGCCACTACAAACACTGGCGGGGCAGGAAAATGGAAGGCGGAGTACTCGAGGTTCTTCAACGGCGCACGTGTTGTGATCGTTGGAGACGTCGATGAAGCAGGCAGACAACATGTGCAGCAAGTTGTTGCTTCACTTCTTGAACACGGCGATCTTGAAAGCCTACGCATTGTTGATCTTACCACCTTGGGCAGACGCTTGTCGCCCAAGGCTGATGTCTCGGACTTTCTCGATGCTGGTGGCAGCATCCACGAGGTCACGATGGCTGCAGAGAGAGCCCCAGAGCTGGTCGTTGCGGATCACAACCTCGTAGAACACGCCAACATTGACGTAATCAAACTTCCTCCCCTTCTGCAGAAGATTGTTACCACTAGTGAGGATATTCAAGATCAAACGACGCTGCTAATGAGTTGTATAGTGGCTCTCGGCTCGTTTATGACAACGGTGATTACGCGCGTAGCTGGACACGATCTAAATCCGATGATGTATCTCATGATCGTAGGTGCCGCCGGTACTGGTAAGGGACTCGCATCGGTAAGTCGAGATTTAGTGAATGACATCCACCAGTCACTGAAGGATGAATACTCTCGTAAATGTGAGATTTATGAAATCGAACGAGAGAGATATTCATTGGCAAAGGGAGATCCAAAGGGACCACTTCCAAAGCAGCCGAGTCAAATGTCGTTGATCATGCCGGGCAATAGTACGGCCCCGGTCATCCTTGAAGCAATGGGCAACAATCCGCCATCGCTGATCCACGAGACAGAAGCCGACGTCATGGCTTCCATGCTGAAAGCCGACTATGGTGATATGTCGGGCGTGCTACGTCAATCATACACGCACGAGCCCGTAAGCTTTGCGCGTGCACGGCTTGCAGAGGTAATTGAAGTCAATGTGCCGAGACTCTCCTTATGTATATCGGGCACACCCGGCCAGGTGGGTTCGTTTTTTCGCGACGGAGAGAATGGACTTGTCAGTCGGTTTTGCTTCCACATCTTGACTAGACGCTCAAAGTTCAAAGATCAGTTCGATGGTACCCTCTGGAACGTCCAATCCATTGGGAAGTACTTTGCCCCTAAAGTCGCTTCGCTCTACCGGGAACTAAGTGCGCTTGAACTATACAACATCGAAGTATGCTTTACTGCAGAGCAACTACGCATGCTCCGTCCCATACTTGAAGCGGCTGATTCGCTTGCTGAGGATGACGGAGATTCGCACACCGCCACCGTTCGTCGCAACGCGATACTTATAGCACGCGTCGCCACAGTTCTAACGATTACACGTTTCATCGAAGTAGTAAAAGAGGACCATCTTACTGAAAGTGCGCAGAAATTCCTCGAGGGCAAAGTTCGACGGATTGAAGTTGAGGACCTCGACTTTGAGACGGCACTCGCGCTGGGTCAATACGCACTTCGCACGGCTCGCCTCATTGCTGATATGTTACCTGCAACTACCATCGCTGCGTTCGCGCGATCGCATAAGGGCGCACATGAATGGTATAGCAGTCTTTCACGTGAAATCAATCGCAAAGATGCCGTTGATCTTGGCATCGTCTTCGGAATGAGTGCTCGTACCGTTGATCGTAAGCTAAAAGACGCATCACTTTTCAGCCGAACGAAACTCGGCTCCTACTCCAAGACTCTCATTGGCAAGGTGGCAACATGACAAACTCAGTCCCACGGCTTTGCCAATTCGCCAGTTTGCCATTAGTAAGCGGACTTACGTGTTTCAAACACTTCAATAATCCAAATTCGCCTATGGATTATTCTTCATTCGTTACTCAAGGCTCGGTGGATGCCGGAATTCAGTCACAATATGTGCGAAACAATTGCCCGGAATGCTCCTTTGAGGCTACCAGCAGGTCACCTGGGAGTATGCTAAGTGCGGATACATGCTCATCAATGGCCAGAAACGGCTTAGAATCGGCCCAAGTTCGCCCAGAGTCGCACAATACACTTTGGAATATGACCATGCATGCTTGCAAAGGCTCTGCATTCTCGTCCACATTTTGCTGAACACTGATCTTTAACTCAAATAGGAAAGCACACACTATGAAAACGAACACCAAGGCATTTCAAGACGGCACCAGCGCCTCAACTGAAATCGAACTACTGACACCTTATCAATACGGGGAGGTACTCAAAGTCGCGGGATTTAGCCAATCTGAGCTTGCACGCTTTACCGGGAAGTCTCGTTCGTATGTTAACAACGTCGCAAACTCGGTCACTCCGATTCGTTTACGTCACGTGCAGGAATTAGAGCGCTTTCTTGGATCCAGACTTTATTCAACGGCGACCATTGTTGTCAAAAGAATCGAACAGGAGGAGGCCGAGAAGCGCCACAAAGAAACATTACGCGCTGAAGAGCACAGAAGAAAGCAAGAGAAGCAGCGTGAACAAGCAGAGCTCGACCGCAGGCAGAAGCGTGCCGAAGAACTCACGTCAGCTCTTGAGAGTTATGACGCTAATGAGAGTAATGAGGATATCGACCCGGTTGATATTTAGAAGCGCGAGGTCCATATTGAAGACCATAACCCCTTAGAAAAAGAACGCGAATGAAGATGAAACAAAAGACCGCCAGAAGCTCGTGCTTCGGCGGTTTTTCTTATTCTAAAAGCCGTACATCTGGCAACGCACATCAGTGGAAATTCCGCTCAAAGCGACAACTGAAATCCGTGTCAAAGCGACCTCTTGATATTGCATTCCTACGCAGTGGCAACAGCAATCTAGCATTGCGTTTAGAAGAATGGCAAACCACATAGTATGGTGGTTAGTGGTGAGCGGATTTAGGTGGTCTCTTTACGCGAATTTTCCAATAACAAATGGAGGTAGGCCAAAACGTTCCGGTCAGGTGTCGTGCAATGAGTCAGGCAACTTGTCAGGCTTCAACCACAGTGAGTCCAACTCACTATTGCTGTCTATAACTGCAACGCAATTGAGAACAAACTATACTGCATTTCCTTTCGCGTGCGGGTTGCCAATGCACACCCAGCCCGTTTGCAAGTTGATGAATACTGGCAGTTCTGTCTCATTAATCCCGTAGGCAAATCCAAACTTCAAGTCATCCTTTATACGAAGACTACCATATTTGGAATCCGGAACCTTGCAATCAGAATTCATTGACCGACTCAAACCACAAAAGCCACTTAGCTGAATGATCTTCGCATTTGCAACTGAGAGGCAGATTTTGTTTAAAGCAAGTTCATAGTCATAGTGTGACTCGAACGGCTCCATATTGAAGGAGTGCTCATTTTCCACATACTTTAGCAGTCGTTCTTGTGGTGGTTCTTCATAACAGGCAACGAACTTCATCAATCATCCTATTTGGTTGTTTTGAAGAGGAAGTGATAAACCGTCTTTGTTGCGGGGTTGATGCCTAATTCATATATCCCTTTCGACCCGTTAAAAGTACCTTGTACCACATAATTAACCCCGCCTTCAAAAAAGGCATCAGGCACACCTACGCCAGATGACATAATCTGCCTGATCATGGAAGGTGACTGGATATATGGACGAGTAGCAATATTATTTGCCACAGTTCTTGTAATGGTATACTCACCAATACTTACTCCTATCTCAGCAGCTCCCACCTCTGCAGCATCAAACAGTGACCTGCCCCCGTTTGTTGGTCCACCTGTAATGTTAGTCATTAAGCAGCGAACCTAAAAATGGTTGGTTGAATAGATTCGGGTGCCGGTGGACGATACCCGAGACTGCTGTGCGGACGTTTAGTGTTGTAGAAGCGTC
>JAPLFN010000008.1:5848-10655 GCA_026390655.1 Candidatus Kapaibacterium sp. | reverse complement strand
TCGCTCGGGGGCAGATGAGTACAATCAGAAGTTAAGCGAACAACGGGCGCGTGCGGTTTCAAATGCACTCGGATACAGCGGGGCCTCTGTTGTAGGACTTGGTGAGAGACTCCCTCTCTATGACAACACTACGCCAGAGAGCCGATTCTATTCACGGACTGTTGAAGTGATCGTGGAGACTCAGCGTCGCTGATGCGTTTGCTCATTTTCAATTGGCAGGATAGGAATCACCCCGAGGCAGGAGGCGCGGAAACACACCTCCACGAGATATTCGGACGTATCGCCCGCATGGGGCATTCAGTCACTCTCTTGTCCTGTGCCTTTGAAGGGGCTCCGGAGCAAGAGATGCTCGATGGTATTCAGGTGATCCGCAGAGGATCTCGTTCCACGTTCAACTACACCGTGCCGCTGTGGTGGCGCAAGGAAGGTGTCGCACTCTCTCCTGATATCATCATTGATGACATCAATAAAATCCCGTTCATGACTCCAATGTATGTGAAGAGGCCGATATTGGGATTGATCCATCATCTCTTCGGCGAAAGCATCTACTCGGAGGTGGGTCGGATCTCCGGCACCTACGTTTCTTTTTTCGAGCGACGTATCCCAAAGGTGTATAGGCAGGTTCCTTTTGCTGTTGTCTCCGATAGCACCAAGAAGGAGTGCATTGAACTTGGCCTACCGGGTTCCAATCTTCACGTGATCCATAACGGTATCGAACCGAAGGATTTTCCAATGCGCGTTGGTGAGAAAGCCGGAGTACCCACTGTTGTGTACTTCGGTCGACTGAAACGCTACAAGTCAGTCGATCACGTTGTACAAGCGTTTGCTCTTGTACGCCGATCTGTGCCAAACGCCCACCTACAAATCATAGGACGTGGGGATGATCTGCCCCTTCTTAGAGATTTGGTGCTCAAGAACAACCTTGGGGACTCAGTAGAATTTAGGGGTTGGGTATCGGGGGAGGAAAAAATCGCCCTTCTCTCACATGCGCATGTTGCCGTCAATCCTTCGATCAAGGAAGGTTGGGGCATTACGAACATGGAGGCCAATGCCTGCGGCACGCCTGTGGTTAGCGCGGATGTCCCTGGCCTGCGTGATTCAGTAAGCAATGGCGTATCGGGCATACTGTATCAATACGGGAAGATCGAGCAACTTGCCGGAAGTATCGTTCGTGTCCTTTTGGACGATGATCTTCGATCACGACTTAGTGAAGGAGCTGTGCACTGGGCTTCGTCGTTCACATGGGATCGAAGTGCCCATGAAATGCTTGCACTTTGCCAACAAACGATCTCGCAATGGCCCCAAGACTAATCTATGTCGTCGTCATGTTCTGCTTGCTGAGCCTTGGCGCGCACGGTCAAGGATTGCGCGACAGCAGAGGACAAGATTTCTGGCTTGCCTTACCACCTAACGAGCACAGCACGAATGGCCCCGATGAAGCTCTGCTCTCCATACTCGTGAATTGTGATGGTCCCACCAACGTGCGCGTAGAGGCACGATCTCGCACAGGAACACTAGACGTGCGTACAGTGACTGTACCAAGTGCCGCAGTATGGGAGTTCCGATACGTTGCTACCACATACGAACTTGGCGGAGTTACGCGCCCAAATGGGCCTGTTAACGATTGTGAACGCCCAATGCCCATGAGCATTCATGTTACAACCTCGGCTGATGTTTCTCTGTATGCTGTGATGCGTGATGACAACACAAGCGATGCATGGATGGTTTTACCAACAGATGCACTTGGCACGTCGTATCGTATCTCGTCTTATGCCTCCACGGCTGTGGCGGACACGACATTCTTTTTGGGGTTCCCACGGTATTCATTCACAGAAGCGTACCCAAGCCAGTTTGTTGTTGTGGCTACCGAAGATTCAACGGATTTGACGATTGATCTTAGTGTGGATAGATCTGCTGTAATGGGCGGACAGCGTAGATCTGTTAGGCTCAACCAGGGACAATCGTACCTCGTACAAGCTAAGGTTACCGAAACGCGACAGAATGATGATCTAACAGGTACGAGGATAGTTTCCACAAAACCTATCGGAGTTCTCTCTGCTCACCTGCGCGCACAGGTACCGATCCTAACAGAAATCTCTTCGAGGGATTGTCTCGTGGAACAACTCCCTAGCGTGGATACGTGGGGTAAACGAGTAATCGTTCCACCATTGAAACGGGCCAATGACTACCAATCGGCTGGACCCACAGATGTCCCCGTTTGCCGCATTCTGGCTGCAGAAGACACCACGTTTGTCCAGGTTAATGGACAGCCTCAATGGAGGATTAACGCCGGAGCGTTCAGAGATATCCCACTAACGACAGCCCAGGATATTCAGGCTACGAAACCGATTCTTGTAACGATCATTGATCGTTCAGCAAATCGCAATACGGGAGGTACGTCGCGCTCGGGTGACCCCTCACTGATAATTATGCCCCCTGCCGAACAATTCCTTTCTGCATACCGAGTAGTGAACGCCGAACCGCGCATCACCGGAACACCGTTCTACTCTCAACATCAGATCACCTGTGTTGTACCTATGTCTAGCGCATCAACATTGTTGATCGACGGAAACACCACGCCGAACCCAATACCTATACCCGGCACCACGTTTGGTTACGTACATCTCAATACGATTGCGGGGCCACACTCTGTTGCGTGCGACAGCGCGTTCGGGATTATCGTCTATGGCTATGGTCCTGCGGAATCGTACGGCTATACTGGTGGAATGGCTTTCGAGAGGCTCTACACTCCCACAGTTACGTTGAAAGTGCTTGACGTGGTGGGGCGTGCCGGAGATGTTGACACGATCATTGCGATCGTGGACAGCATTGGCAATGCCACAGACTTTCGACTTTCCGGCGCCGTTCGCCTTGCTGGTGATGTGAGCATTGAACTCTCAACCTTTGTTCCTGATAGAGCAACCATCGCCGACCCTTCAACTCTACGTGGCATTGTATCATTTGTCCTTGCGTTTGACTCTCTCAACGTAGGCGATACCGTTGCTGTGGCGGTCGGAAGACACGTGCTCGGGCTCGACACCGTTACCTCAACCACGTTGCAGAACATCGCGTGGATCACTGGTGCCAACGACACTGTTGCCATTACGACTACTGTCAAGGATGGGCGCGTTGTTACTCTTGGCGTGTGCGTTGAGCGGCAACCTAGGCTCTTTGATCCGTCTGTTACCATACCCGTTCGTCAGAGGCTGTACTATGACCTGCGAGGCAACTGTGTAGGTGCGACACTCGACGGTCTCCCAATTGGCGTCTACTTCCGTAAATGATCATCGCGTTCAACAAGCCGTACGGCATGCTGTGCCAGTTCACGCCAGAGCCCCTTAGCGATTACAGGACTCTCGCCGACATCGGCTTCCCTTCGGGCGTCTATGCTGTTGGCCGACTAGACGCAGATAGTGAAGGCCTCTTACTCCTGAGCGATGAGAAGGGGCTTCCCACCAGCCTTCTCGATCCTGATGCTGCTCATGAGCGCTGTTACTGGGTTCAAGTAGATGGAGAACCAACACCTTCTGCATTGAACACTCTGCGTACAGGTACGATGATCAAGGGGCACTTCACACTCCCTTGTGAGGCAGATGTTCTCGAACCGCAACCAGCGATTGAAGAGAGAATACCGCCGATCAGAATTCGCAGATCGATCCCGACAACATGGATCTCTATCACGCTCATAGAAGGAAAAAACCGTCAGGTGCGTCGCATGTGCGCCGCAGTTGGGTTTCCTGCGCTACGTCTTATTCGCGTCCGCATTGGCGGACTTGATGCCGCCAGTCTTAGCCTCGTCATCGGTGCTTGGCGTGTGCTTACCGTTGGCGAGCGAGCTTTGCTGTTTCAGCAATCGAGTGTAGCGGACGATGGAGAAACCGAATCCGGCCACCATAGTGATCACGCCGATCCACACCAATGAAATGAATGGCTTCACCGAGAAGTCTACAGTGAAGATCTCCCTCGGTGAGGGCATAGGCTTGCTGTTGTCTTTAAAGACCAACTCCCCCTTGGACTTGGACGGGTCTTCATTGTTGCGGACAATCTCAGAGAGTCCGATGTCGATAGATGTGCCCGGAACAGTAACCCACTCAGGATCGAAAGTTGGTCCATTAGGTCCGTTCCCAATACGGGTCAATGCTTTTATTTCGTGAGACGTTCCATTCTGCGTCACCTGCAGCATCGCTGCCATTTGCATGCGGCCATCCGAAGAAGCCCCTTCCTCCATTGGCATCGTGAATCGATCGAGGGTAACGGACATTGTGGAATCAAGGGGCGATGAGATCGTTGCGCTCTTTTGAATTGATGTTCGGTGAAACAGGTCTTCCTGTTCGGTCGCTTTTGGTGAAATGTAGATGTCGTTAGAAAGTCCCCAACGAATACCTGGTTCTAGGAACGCTGACTGCCGCTTGTTGAAATCACTCCAGTAGAGAACCGGCGAGACAACTCGCTTCTCATTCTTTCCTTCAATCAAAACATCGTACCGAAGTTTCTCACGATCAACAAACTGCTTCTCGATCTGCTCCTTGCCAATGTATGTAAGTTTGTACTCGCCAACAGTTGTTGGGACCCCTTGTACAAGGACCGCATGACGTGTTTCGGTGTACGATGACGTTGTGATGACGCCGAAGATGAGCAAGGTAATTCCGGTATGAGACACATAAGCACCGGCCATTGCGGCAGAGCGTGTGACCATTCCCCATCCAATGCGGACATTAACGATAAGGGAGAACCACGCACTGAAGCTCAATGCAATGGAGCCAATATCTCGAATACCGAGTATAATCATACCAGCTGTGAGAACTGC
>JAPLFN010000008.1:0-5778 GCA_026390655.1 Candidatus Kapaibacterium sp. | reverse complement strand
GCGGCAGCCTCGAGTGATCGACGAATCAGGAGATGCCTAGGCGTACTGCGCCATTGCATAAGCAATGCAAGAGCATTCACGATCAACACCGCAGGTACGAGAACCAAGTGGACACGGTTATAGAAGTCGATGGACAGTGCCACCTTTGGCTGTCCAAGCACCTCCATGATCACCGGCCATGAAGTACCAACGGTTACAAATATTGCGCTGGCCATAATTAGAGCCGAGCCGATCGAGAGCATGAACTCGCGTGTTGTGGGCGCGAACTCTTCTCGATTGATATTCATGTCTTTTCTGCGAACCAGCACCATCACAACGCCGATTGCAGTAAATGTCAACATGAACAGCAACAAGATCCAGAATGCAAATTTCCCGGGATCAACGAACGAGTGTACGGAGGTATCACCAAGAACACCACTTCGCGTCAAGAAGGTCGAATAGAGCACCATCACAAACGTTGTGACGGCCAAGATCATGTTCGTTTTAACAAGTCCATGTGTACGCTTCTGCACGAGCATGGCATGTACGAGAGCTACAGTAACGAGCCATGGTATCAATGATGAGTTTTCTACGGGATCCCAGCCCCAGAATCCGCCCCATCCAAGAGTTTCATACGCCCAGAATCCACCGAGCATGATTCCGAATCCCAATACAGCGGTTGCAAACAACGTCCACGGCAACGCAATGGAGATCCACCGGTGATAGTCGCGCCTCACAAGTCCTGCCATGGCAAAGGCAAAGCTCACGGACATCGCGGCAAAGCCGGTAAAGAGAATTAGCCCCCTACCATTCAATGGTACGTCAGCGAGAGTGATACCATCAGCTGCAAAAGACTCGTAATAAAACGCAAAGGGGTTCTTTACAACAAGCAGAAGCGTCAAGAATGTAAGGATGAGTCCATAGAACATCATCACCGGTTCTTCATACTTGTGTCGACGCGCATAAGGGGTTAAGAAAACACCGATGAGTGATACGAGCATGGTCCACAAGAGGAAACTCCCCTCTTGCCCCGAATAGAAACAGGCTATGAGCAAGTGTAGAGGCAACTCCTTGGAGGAGTAGCTCCAGACATACGTATACTCAAATCGATGCTGGATGATGTTCAAAACAAGCATCGATGCACTTGCAACCAGACCTAGAGCAAGGATCGTGAATAGTGCTCGACCGATACGTGCATACCAAGAATTCTCCGGACTGCGCAGGGCGAGTCCATACAGTATCGTTGACGTTGCTGCCATTCCAAAAAGGACATGAATGAGAACTTGACCAATCATGGGGCAAAGACCTGCGTTGCGTGGAAATATGAAGGGTCACCACCATGTACGTGGCCGACAAATCGAACCTCTTGTCCATCTATGAATGGCTTCTCCGGAGGATTACCAGTGAATTCCGCTTTAAACGGAGTTCCTTCTGAGTCTTTGCACTGTAAATCGGAGGGGGCTTTCGATGCATCAATGATCGTTGTCACAATGATGACCTTTGGAGCTTGATCACCCTCAGTGGTAGCGGTTGAAGACTGTGCTACGGTGTAGGAAACCTCAGTCAGATGTCCATACGTGGAGGCTACCCATATAACGATGGGGATTCCAATGGCCGCGAATATGATGATTACCTTCTTAAGCATACATCAAGATTTTGGCATCGCGTCTGCCGGTTTACCTTCATACTTCGATGGGCACTTCGTGAGAACACTTGATGCGCGAAAGACTCCATTCTCCACTCGCCCCTTGGCTACCACACTGATCGCTATCTCAAAGTTGTTCGGTTTTGCACCCGTGAGTTCAACAGGGATCTCTTTGCCGTTCTCGTCCTTAATGGTGAACGTGAAGGTATTAGATGCAGCGTTATAGCTAGAGCCTTGCTCCTTGACCCACGTTCCAACGATCTGTACGGTCTTTCCTAGCTGCTCAGCTTTAGCAAGATCCGTGTATTCAACAGAGCTACTGTTGAATGCTGTGTATCCTACGTAGGCAAGGATCAGAATGGCAGTGCCGGCAATCAGATACTTCCACGGAAAGCGGCTTGATGAAGATGTCAATGGTGTTGTCATTCTATCCTCAACGCAAATTGCGACGTTCAAGTTCACGAAGTCTAGAATCTAATCGTTGCAAATAGAAGGCAATGCCCGCCCAAATGATAAGAGCAGTCACTAACACTACATACAAGGCGTTCTGCGTCAAGAATTCAATCATTGTTTTTCCTGGAGGGAGTACATACGTCGGCTGCTGCGAGTAAGGCGTACATGCAAATTCATGAGCCAGAAGTAGACCAGTGTAAAGGAGAAAAGTGACAGACCAAAAACATACTGCTTTGTTGGATTGATCGCATCCGACCGAGGGCTTAGCAAGGGGCCGATGTTTGTGTCGTCAGAACTACCCGGGTGAAGACCTGGCATCAGTCGTGGAAGAATAAAGATCAGAAATGGAACCGTTACGAACGCGACGATAGAATATGCACTGCTCAACCGAGCTCTTCGATCCGCATCATCAATTGAACTACGCAAAATGAAGTATGCCGCATATACAAGTAGGAGTACAAAGATCGATGTCTGACGCGGGTCCCAGTTCCAGAACGCTCCCCAATTGAACTTAGCCCAGATCGCACCTGTCACGGTAGCCAGTACCGTAAACAACGTTCCTACGCTTGCAGCGGCAAGCGACACGTCGTCATCCGTAAGATTTCGTGATCGCAAAAAGCGCACACCAAAGATCATCGATATGAGATAAGCTATCACCGCTATCCACGACATTGGTACGTGGAAAAATATTATGCGCGCGCGCTCTTCGAGGCCGATGATATACGGTAAGGTTATGACTGGATCTACAGCGACAACACGATCAATCGTGAATACGAGGTCAGTCTCTGCCCTACGAACGAGCACAATGATGGCAGTTTCATCTCCGGCAGTGCGTAGCTCATCTACTACCGCCGTCGATGCTCGGAGCATGATGTTCACATGAGGAGAGCGCGCGTCCGTTGCTGGTACGAAAAACTCACCTGGCACATCTGCTTGAGCCTTTGAGCCAAAAGCACGTATGTATACAGGAACCCATTTAGTGCTGTCGGCTCGACCCTGAATCACAGCATCCGTAATACTGCCACCAATTGGTGGGTATAATCCGAAAATGGTTGTCGTCACGATACACATGATCGTTAGAATACGCCACCACTGCGGTTTAGGAACGCCGAAAGGCCTCGGAAAGAAACCTAGAGTCACGCCAAGGAGTGTACCGCCAAGCATAAGGACATACTTCATAGACCACAAAGGTACGAATTATGCCGTACGTCTCTTGGTCAGAAACAGCGTATTACGGGGCTGCCCGGGGCTTGCAGGCACATAGCGGATGTCATCCATAACTCGACGCATAAGTGAGATTCCAAGGCCCCCTACCCGACGCTCACGGAGGTAGTCATCCATATTCGGTTGGGCAACGGATTTGGGGTCAAAGGGGCGAGCGCTATCACTGATCTCTACTTGAATTTGCTTATGATCTATGGCCACTACGATTTCGATTACTTGCGAAGGGTCATGCTGAAACGCGTGGGTTATGAGATTTGCACATGCTTCATCTACTGCAAGTACAATCCCATTCTCTTCGAAATCCGTAAATCCATGACCTGACACTACACTTGCAATAAACTCTCGAACCGATTGCAGGCTCTTCGTAGATGCAACGATTTGAAGTCGTTCGCTATGGTTGCTAAATGGGGTCACTGAGCATCGGGAAACGCTATGACCGCCTCATCCACTGTGTTGAAAATGTCAAACAGAACTTGGAAGCCAAGTAGATCAAATACCGTAAACACCTTATCCTTCATTGCCGCCATCTTGATATCACCACTATCCCTCTTAACATCTTCAATGAAGACCATGAAGACACCTAAGCCAGCACTAGATATGTAGTCAAGGTCTGCGAAGTTCACAACAAATCGGCGGCAGCCCCCATCAAATGCAGCCTTGATCACCTGTTCCAGATCCGAAGCTGTATGGGCATCGAGATAGCCAGTGAGGTCAATGAGACAGGTGTCGTTGGGTCCCTGCCGAACGTCCGCAATGAACGTATTCGGGGTTTTGCTCATGAGAATGACTCCGATGTTGTTGTTATCCTTTGATCTTCAAGTAGCCCCGTAACAACGATGCCTACGATCGTGATGTCGTCATGCGGTTCCGCGCCTCCGGCATGTGCTTCGATCAGTCCTATCGTACTCTGTACGAGTGCGGTAGCGTCAGCGCACGTAGACAGTCTTACCATTTCAGCGATTGCATCCATCCCAATCTCTTCGCTTTGAAGATTGCGACGTTCATTAACGCCATCAGTTGTGAGAAGGAACATATCACCTGCCGTCACAACAATCTCTTTCTCTTCTATTGCGGAATTGAACACAGCGGGACCTACAATTCCGATTGCTACGCCTGCCGGTAGGATGACGTCCATTGTACCGCCAACTCTCGTTATCGCCGGGGTGTGACCTGCACGGGCTAATCGAATCGAACCACGTGAGATTGAGAACTGAACACACGTAAGGGATATATATGACCGCCTTTCCATCGATCCCATCAATGTCTCATTTACGCGTCGTAATAGGTCCGCTGGGCCGCTAGAGACGCGCATTTCTGCTAGCACAGCACCCTTTAGAGTTGCCATATACAAGGCAGCAGGGATGCCTTTTCCCGCGACGTCAGCAATGATCACACCGTAGCTGCCATCCAGAAACCGTACGTAATCGTAGTAGTCGCCACCGACTTCAGTTGCCGGAATCATGACCGAATACACGCTGAATGGAAAAATGTCCGGGCTATGCTTTGGCAAGAGTGACGATTGAATATCCCGGGCAACATCTGCTTCCTTTTGAAGCCGCTCTCTGTTTAGAGTGGCCTCCATGAGGCGAGCTTGGTCAATACCGATACTGACCATATCGCCAAATGCTGTCAGTAGTCGAAGGTCATCGGCTTCAAACCCATAATCGATAGTGCTAAACACTACCAAGGTGCCGGTTCTGCGTCTTTCGTTGATGATCGGCACAACGATCATGGAGCGAATTCCGACATCACCGACGTTCTTGGCTACATTCCGTAATGATTCAACATGCACTGGGCCGGAACCGTTGTTGATGATCGCGTGAAGTGAGGGGTTTGCGTGAAGAACACGGACGTAGTCAGGATGCACTAACTGTGCTGCGACGATGCGGAACGAGTCTCCTTCTATGACCTCTGACCACCCACCGTGGGCACGGCAGATTCTCACAGCGAGACTAGTGGTGCTCTCTAACAACTGATCAACGCCAACGGCCTGTGACATCAACCGAGTGATGTGGGCCAACGACTCAACCTCGTTTGAGCGGCGGTCGACAATACCACTATTTGGAAGCGAGGCAATAACCGCAAATAGGAATCGAATAAAGAACACAAAGCCAAAGAAGTTAACAGCACTGGGGACAACGGCACCGCTGCGAACAAAGGCGGATGCAGAGATCGCTAGGAAAGAGTCGCCACTCTTTACATACATCACAGAGAGAACGGCAGAAGCGAATACCGCACAAAACGTTAGCCACAACAGTCGTACTTTTTTCTCCATCGAGATTGTAGATAGCCAATGAAGTCGACGCGTATTGACGAGCATGAGAATGCCACCTACCAATGTCATAATCACTGCAACAACGTTGTAAGCGCTTCCGTATACGGCAAGTGTCGAGAAGAACCATATCCCCATGAGCAAGAGCATCTGAACCACAAGTAACGTCATCGTGTGCTTGTGTCGGCGACGCATCATAGTCGTG
>JAPLFN010000120.1:38278-61992 GCA_026390655.1 Candidatus Kapaibacterium sp. | reverse complement strand
TACGGCGAAAAGCTTGCAACCCCGGATGTGAGTGTGGCAGATCTTATTGGCGACATCGATCCAATCAAGGCTGCTTCGCAGAGACTTCACTATGCGCATGAAGGCGCTATCCATTTCGGCATCATTCCGCGGTCGAACAGAGGGATCTTTGTGATCAACGAAGTACCCGATCTTCAGCCACGCATCCAGGTTGCCCTTTTCAATATCCTTCAGGAGCGCGATATCCAGATAAGGGGCTTCAATGTTCGCCTGCCGATGGACATCGTCATGGTGTTCACGGCAAACCCAGAAGATTACACGAATCGTGGCTCGATCGTTACCCCACTCAAGGACCGCATCCAATCGCAGATTCTTACCCATTACCCGCGCACGATCGAAGATGGCATGGCGATCACCCAACAAGAGTCGTGGGTTGAGCGATCAGGGATGCCCCTTATCATTCCGAACTTCATGCGGCAGATCGTTGAGTCCGTTGCGATGATCGCACGCACAAGTGAATATGTGGATCAATCGAGCGGGGTTAGTGCGCGTCTAACGATCTCGACAATGGAAAACGTGGTTTCTAATGCCGAGAGACGTGCATTCATTACAGGTGAGGACATCGTTGCTCCGCGACTCTGTGATCTGAGTCAGGCACTTTCGGGGATTACCGGCAAGGTCGAACTCGTGTTTGAGGGTGAGAACGAGGGTCCGCAGAAAGTGGCGCGTGCTCTTATTGGTAAAGCGGTGCGCGAAGTGTTCAAGTTCTATATGCCCGACCCTAATATTCGTCGATCACGCAAGGGAACTTCGGAAGAGAATCCAGCACCTGATCCGTATACGGCAATCGTACGGTGGTTTGAACAAGGTCATGTGGTTCACGTTGATGACGGAATGACAAATGAGGAGTTCTATAACGCTCTTGTAGCGGTACCTACACTTGCGCAACTGGCTTCAACGAATTTCAATATCGCTCTAACAGGCACGATAAGCCTCGCAACGGCAATGGAGTTCATCCTCGACGCGCTGCACCAACATTCTAAACTTGCAAAAGATGACTCACAGAATCAGACGACATATCGAGATCTTGTGGGAAGCATATTTACGATGACGGATGACTAGTTACTAGTTACTAGTTACTAGTTACCAGTTACTAGTTACCAGTTACGAGTTACGAGTTACGAGTTATGGAAAGATGTCACGATTTGTGGTGTGAGTCGCACTTATGTTCATGGAACAAGAGCGAGACATCATGATGGTTCAGAGAGATTCGAGTCCCCTTCACTTTCTTTCTGTAGAATTCTCAAGGGGTGCGCGCAGGCTGGTGTTAACGGCGTACAAGATGAATGTCGTTGAGCGGAGTCCACTCGATCAAATGTATAGAGCGGGGACATCGGTCGGTGCAAATATTCGTGAAAGCAAGTATGCGGAGTCCACGAAGGACTTCATTCACAAGCTCAAGATTGCCGAAAAGGAACTTGCCGAATTCTTTTTCTGGCTTGGCCTACTTTCAACGAGTCCAGATATCTTCGACGCTGAATCAGCTGACGCACTAAAGAATCTAGGGCGCGAAATCATGAAAATGCTCTCGTCAATAATAACGTCTATAAAGCGCAAGAACAATCTCTAACAAATCGTAACTCGTAACTGGTAACTGGTAACTGGTAACTTGTAACTGGTAACTGGTAACTGGTAACTGGTAACTGGTAACTGGTAACTGGTAACTGGTAACTGGTAACTGGTAACTGGTAACTGGTAACTGGTAACTGGTAACTGGTAACTCGTAACTGGCAACTATTTCTCCTCAAACCCTGCCGGTACGTATAAGGTCCGCTGCAACTCTGTGGCACGCCATGCTACGTGTGTTGCGAGTCGGGTGATGCCTACAAGATCTCGCATATTGATCTTTGAGATCTCATCGCTCTGCTTGTGATAATCTGCATGCTCACCAGTGAAGTAAAAGAGGACTGGGATGCGCTTCATTGCAAAAGAGGCCTGGTCGCTTCGAAAGAAATACTGCTCGATGTCATAGGCAAGGCTAAACGGATGTTTCAGTGCAGCATTCTCTTCAGCATTGATGTCCGTGAGTTCAGGACAACGGATGTTACCTCCGATGGATAGTTTATTACTATCGCATCTACCGATCATATCCATGTTGAACATTGCAACACAATCAGACAGCGGCAGAGGTGACTGGCGCACATACGCCTTTGAGCCGTAAAGCCCCTTTTCCTCGCCGGAGAATGCTACAAACACGACGCTGCGCTTGGGGCGTTCTGAGCTAGAGGCCAACGCCTCTGCCGCCAAGAGAAGACCAGTTGTCCCAGAACCGTTGTCATCTGCCCCATTGAAGATCGAATCTCCCAGAGCATTCGCCTTTCCAACACCGACGTGATCATAATGTGCTCCCATAACTGCATACTCGTTAGGCATTTCGCTACCGCGTAAACGGCCGACGACATTTCGCACCGGTATCAACTCTCGAATAAGAGATACAGAGCACGAAAGACGAACGCCCGTAATGTCGCGCGATTGTGGGATCAATGTACTATCAATCGTGCAGGTGATCGACACGACGTTTGGTATTGAATCCAACAGGAATGAAAGCACTGCCTCACCAACATGTAGGGCTGGGAGTTTTGGAACCGTGTCAACCATTTGAAGGGGGCGTGACGAACGAGGTAGATTCGGATACAACGCTGGCCATGGATGACCCGTAACAAAAGGCTTACGAGGTATACGGAGTGCATCAATGACGAGTATGCCAACCGCGCCATTGGCGCGCGCAGTCTGCATCTTATCACCAAGTGATGCATACTTCGACCACTGTTTCCCCAGGAATCGCAGCGTGTCCGAATTCTCCGGTTCGCCTCGTAAAACAAGGACAACGGAACCCCTCACATTCATTCCAGCATAGTCATCATACTGATACTCCGCGGCCGTAATTCCATATCCCATGAACACTACGGGCGCGTCGTTGATTACGCCGTCCCCTGTTCGGTCAAACGGGATGAAGTCGGTCTTAACAGCACATCGAAGTGTATCAGAGCCTCGCACTAATTGCAACGTTGCCGGTAGTGCCAGATCTAGACGCTCCAGATTGTAAATCTGGCTGTAGGATCCGTTGATCGGTTCAAGGCCGACACGTTTGAATTCAGCAGCGATGTAATCGGCAGAAAGTTCAAGCTCCGGAGACGGCGTATCTCTACCAGCCATCGCGTCTGAGGAGAGATACTCGAGATGTCTGCGTGCAGATGCTGTGTCAAAATGTTGCTCCGCATCAGAAGGAAAGTGCCGTGACTCTGTGGGCGTGCCCACAAGGAGCGCGAGTAGAAGGGGTAGAAGCATTAGATGAAATATTTAATCATAACGGTCATGCCGGGATCGGCACGACGAAACTCAACAACATCGGCAAGATTTCGAATGAGGAAGACGCCGCGGCCACCTTCAAGAAGCAAGTTTTCGGGGAGACGCGGATCCGGTATCGCAGAAGGATCGAATCCCGGTCCGAAATCTCGGACAACGACGATCACTTCACCACCGGAGATTCCAACGTCAATATGAACCAGAATATCAGACTGGCACAGATGTGCATGGATGATGGCGTTGTTGACGGCCTCCGTGACGGCCAAATGGAGGTCGTGAAATCTACTCGGCCCAAGCGCTTGCAGCTCAGCGATCGATCGCAGGAACGGTTCTACCATCGCGATACATTGACGATCACTTGGCAAACGAAGAGAATATTGAAAGATCTGGTTCACGTATTCAGATCCGAACGACAGCTCGTAGTAAAAGGTTCGGCAGTTCCCGTCGCCCTGTAATATTGATCTTCTGAAATTCATACCATCCCGTCAGCGTTAACACGGATCCTCCCGGCGTTAGGTACCGTAAGACGGCCTCAGGTCCAACCGACTCTACAGAGCCAAGGGTTAAGGATGGAGCGCCGGCCAGAATAGAACGTTGCTGTAAAGCGTAGAGTCGAATCCCTGCACCAACGCTCCATTGCTCATCAGGCTTTGAGAAGATAAGAACTTTGACAAGGTACTCAAGTCCACCGGTCTCGGGTGTTTCGGCGAATGACGACCATTGCAACGTTGCACGCTCATAATACCGTAGAAGTACCTGCGACTCTGCGTGAAGCCTTGGAGTCAGCTGAACTCTTATGGAATCGCGATACGATATCTGCCTGAAGCTAAAGGAACGAACGGAAGAGGCAGAGCCTTCATAGTCATACACTGTATAGTTGGCCAAGACCTCAAACTGCGGTTGCATGCGAACCACGCTACCCACGATATAGAGCGTGGGAGAAAGCCGCAGAACACGATTAACATTATTCAGTGCACTCCGCGAAGCTTTGAGAAAGACGCGATGGAGATATTGTCCGGATAGTCCAAGACTGAACGAGAATGGCTTTGATAGCCGTCGTGCATAGGTCAATGTTGCAACCGTGGAAAGCTCATCCCGGTCATCGTCATTTGATGCACTCGGCGTATCGTATTTGAGTAGCCAGCCCGTGACATCTAATCGAAACGTATCCAAGGAGGACGGGTACCACTCGCCCCGTCCAAACATTCGCGTTCGAAATGTTTCGTTGTCGCGTTGAAACTCCTGTGAGCGAATGGACTCGAGATCTGCATTATCGAGACCGTGCGTGTTGGCAACGCCGTTCTGTTCGCTACGCTGGTAGACGGAGGCTCCGGCTGTTGCGGATATCTGCGAAAGCCTCAGTTGGGCATATCCTTCTACATCTATGATCAACTCACGTAATTGTCGCTCCACCGACGTTAATGAAATGCCAGCTACAGGTTGCTCATAACCTCGGTTGACTCCACCGGACTGCAGCATAGTGTTCAGCCCAAGGGTGAGTGAGGGTGTTACGGCGTAGGCAACATCTCCTCCAACTACAACCCGCTTTTCGGCTCGCTGCTCAACGTCCAATGGTTGCGTAGGAACAACTGTTGTATAGAATTCTCGTCCAAGGTTAACGCTCTCAACAAACAAACGAAGCGTTGACCCCTCGGCTATCGTTCTGACCACCTGAGATCGTACATCAAGATCCACGTTGGTACGCTGAGCGTCTACATGTTGCCAATCTGCAAGTCCTGTACCTGAAACCATCCACTGGTCGAGATCAAGGGTCTTGTGGCTCGTATTCCTAATTGTGAGGAAGCCTCGATACCGGCCAATGCCTCCACCATGCCAACCGGACTTGGCTCATATCGTATTCCCGCAGCCGCATTCAATCGCTCAAGTGAATTAAGCCCTACACTGCGTGAATCGCGAGACAACACCCAGCCCTGCCGGACAATGGCTTTAAGTCCTGATGAAAACGGATACGCCCACGACAACTGCGAAAACTGGTCGTCACGAGTGGCTAGAGTGACCGTCCTGAAGGCAGAGGAGCGGTACTGGTTATAGAGCCGTAGTTCACCGATATCAGTTGGGATGGCAACGTCCGCATTTCCTATCCACACGAACGTGTTGGTGATCTTATCCACACCGAACTCGATACCTCGTCCATAGGACGCGTTTGGCTGCTGTAACAAAGGGGCGATTTGTTGTGCATATCCCGACATCATGGTAAAAGTACTTAGAGCCATTACTGTAGCCACTTTCAAGACAATTGACCTCTCCCCAGAGCTACCCCTGTGTCTGGCATGAGAGTTGATATCACGAAGTAACAAATCGACTGTAATCGTATCAGATGACCGCTTTTCTTCCCATAGATTGCATTCAGTAAGACGATGAGTTACGGATAAAGAACGGATCAGAACCATGGCACAGTCACCCCGTACAATTCTCCTGATAGACCCTGACGCACTGCGCAGAAGTGAGACAGCACGTCTCATTATGATGCAAGACGTCTCGGTGCTAATGGCCTCAGACATGTTAACGGCGCAGGCACTCGTACGCCACCACCGGCCGTCAGCCGTGGTTGTAGATGCTTCCTTCGTGAAGCAGCCAGACTTGCGTGAGAAACTGTACATCCATGGCCTAAACATTGACACACCTTTTATAGTCTTGGCAGACGAACGCGAGCCCCTTGCAGCAACATCAGCACCGTACGGTGTGATCTCTCGTCCACTCACGGAAGCCGGCATCCAATCCCTCCTCACAATTCAGGGCCTCCCTGTTTATGGAGAGACGCCTCCCCTTGTGAGCCAGAATCATACTGCGCAGCCGTCGCTACTATACGCACTACCCCACGAATATCGCACACCGCTAACGGACATTATCGGTCAGGCCTCATTTCTCCACGGACACGCAACGGAAGTTCCGGTTGAAGACATCCGCGAGGTGAGTGCCGAGATTCTCTCTGCCGCTCGCAGATTGCTTCGCACAACCGACAACTTCCTCATGTATGCTCAGATAGAGACACTGGCCGAGAGCCCGCTACATATGGAACGTATGCGCCAGTGTTCGTCTCGCGAGCCAGCCATGATCGTTTACGATGCCGCCATTCAGCGCGCGCTGGCCCACCAGCGTCAAGGAGACATGTCCATCGCACTTGATATCGAGAGCGTGCCGCTGGCCATGATGGAACAACATCTCGACAAGATCATGACGGAGTTGGTAGACAACGCACTCTACTATAGTCGCCTTGGAACCCCGGTTTCCGTGAATGCCACCACTACGTCCAAGGACGTGATCTTCACCATTCGCGATCACGGCGTAGGCATGCAAGAGCAAGAGCTTATGCAGATCGGCGCATACCGCCAATTCCGTCGTCAATCTCAAGAGCAGCAAGGAATCGGCCTCGGACTTATCATCGCCAAGCGTCTCGTTGAACTCCACGGCGGCACATTTAGTGTGTCTTCCGCACTGGGTATGGGAACGAGCATTACGTTTAGTATACCACGGGCAGCTTGACCTTTGCAGGCGCCTCGTTGAGCGCCTTTTTAAGCGCCTCGTTGAGCGCCTTTTTAAGCGCCTCGTTGAGCGCCTTTTTAAGCGCCTCGTTGAGCGCCTTTTCAAGCGCCTCGTTGAGCGCCTTTTCAAGCGCCTCGTTGAGCGCCTTTTTACGCGCCTCGTTGAGCGCCTTTTTAAGCGCCTCTTATGGAGGATTCTTTTGATGCGGCATCGGCATTCTTGGCAAGTTTTTCTACGAGCCAAGCACGGCGTTTGGCGATTCGTTTTCGGAAGGGGCCATTGTAGTACTCATCCTTTTCTAGGATGGCGTTTGCAAACTCAACAATGCTGATTGACAGCGAGAGAAGGCTCTGTTGAAGTTTAGCGTTGGTTTCTGAGGCAATCAGGCCACGGACTAAAGCTCTTTTCAGGCAATTACGCGTTTCCGCGATCGAGCCGTCGGCATACATTAGAAATTGAATGCGTTCACCAGTTGCAGTTCGACCATACCCTTCTGCGATGTTGTTGGAGACTGAATCGGCCGCGCGGATGATTTGATCTCCGATAGTGTTTCGATGGATCAAGGGCCACAAACTTGCAAAGAGAGCAACCTCATCAGAGATTTCGCCTGCCCGTTGATAAATGCGTAGCTGTGTAAGAGACATTGTTTTCTGAAAACCACATCGTTCTCTCACCATCCAAAAACGTGACTTTGCTCAACGAAGCGCTTAAAAAGGCGCTTGCACAACGAGGCGCTTGCAAAGGCGCTCAACGAGGCGCTTGCAAAGGCGCTCAACGAGGCGCTAGCAAAGGCGCTCAACGAGGCGCTAGCAAAGGCGCTCAACGAGGCGCTTACAAAGCCTCCAGCCTCGCAAATGCAACCATCAACTGCTTCTTCTGTCCGTTGTCGAACATCACCGTTGCTTTTTCGCTTTGCCCCGTACCACTGACTGCGGTAATGGCGCCCGCACCGAACATCGGATGTTTTACACGCTGGCCCACTGCCATTGATGCCGGCCCCTCTGGAGCAAGCCCTTGCACGCCTCGCGCCTTAGGCTGCGATGCACTTGTATAGCGCTTCGGCATCGGCAGTTGAGAATACGATTCGCCCTGTGGGGCCTGCGAATACGAAGAATGCTGAATCGATGAGGGGGCTTTACCGGATACCGCACTTTGAGGCGAACTTCCGGTCATGCTCCGAGCAGAAGGTGCAAGACAGTCTTTGTCGATTTCACCGAGAAACATGGATGGACGAGAAAAGACGAGCTCGCCAAAACGATAGCGGCGTTCGGCATATGAGAGTACAAGCTGTTCTCTTGCACGCGTGATACCAACATAGAGGAGTCTGCGTTCTTCCTCCTGCTCCATCATATCTGTCTCGGCCTTTGCTAGCGGGAACAGTCCTTGTTCGAGACCTGCGATTACAACAAGTGGGAATTCAAGCCCCTTTGCAGCATGCATTGTCATCATTGCCACCCGCTCAGTACCGAGCTTTGGATCGTCGGCGTCGCTAAGAAGAGCGATCTGCTCCAGATAGTTATTGAGCGTAAGCTCCGGATCCAGCTCCTGCTGTTCTGCGATGTGATCTAAAAGTCGCTCAATGTTGTTCCAGCGATCGAGGGCCTCTTCTGATTGTTGCACACGATACATCTGCGGGAGCCCCGTAGCCTCAATGTATGCNNNTGTATGCTTGCGCAAGTGAAGCCGGGGTCAACTCGAGCATCAATTCTTGATATCGCGCAATGATTCCCACAAAGTCCTTGATCGACTTTGCTGTGCGCGCTTGGATCATTGGAACAGACTCGATATTCGAAAGGACTTCAAAAACGGGACTGTTGGTGCGCACTGCAAATTCTTGAACACGCTCCAACGTGGTGTTGCCAATTCCACGCGCAGGCTCGTTGATCACCCGAAGAATACTCTCCGTGTCGTTTGGATTGACCAGAAGGCGCAGATAGGCAAGAGTGTCCTTCACCTCCTTGCGCTTGTAGAAGCTGACACCACTAAGAATGTGATATGGCGTATTGGCACGGCGAAGGGCATCTTCCAATGCCTGAGACTGGGCATTGGTGCGATACAGGATGGCAACGTCTTTGTACGAGTAACCATACTTCTCTACGCGCGACCGAATAGTACGAGCAACCAAGTCTGCTTCTTCGCGATCGTCTCTACATGCAAGTACCGTGATCTTCTCACCATCCACATTCTCTGTAAAGAGCGACTTCTTTAACTGCTTCGTGTTCCGTTTGATCACGCTGTCGGCAGCTGCAAGGATGGTCTTTGTTGATCGGTAGTTCTGCTCTAGCCGCACAACCTTTGTTTCCGGATAGTCGCGCTCAAAGTCGAGAATGTTTCGAATGTCAGCCCCACGCCACCGATAGATACTCTGTGCGTCATCGCCTACAACGCAGAGATTGCGATACTTCTGTGCGAGCAACGTTACGGCACGATACTGTGCGCGATTTGTATCCTGATACTCATCCACGAGCAGATATCGGAAACGCTCTTGAAGAATCTCAAGGACATCCGGATGATGCTCAAGCAATCGAATGGTATTCAACAAGAGATCGTCGAAATCCATCGCATTACTCTGTACGAGTCGCTTCTCATACTCCTCAAAGATCTGCCCTGTCTGCTTCTCAAGGATTGAGTCAGCACTTCGCACATACTCTTGCCACGAGATCATCGAGTTCTTTGCACTCGAGATCCTGCCTCGCACTCCGTTTGGAGGAACGACTTGTTGTGACACGCCGAGCTGGTTCATCACGGCCTTGATTGCAGCGGCCTGATCGTCCGTATCGTAGATCGTGAAGGTTGGCGTATAGCCGATACGATCTGCATACTGGCGCAGAATCCTCGAAAAGATCGAGTGGAAGGTGCCGGCCCACATGGTACGGGCAATGTTGCCCCCAACAAGATGTGAAATGCGTTCCTTCATTTCCATCGCTGCCCTGTTGGTGAAGGTCAGTGCCAACACATGCAGTGGGTTAACGCCCATTCGGAGCAGATAGGCAACGCGGAATGTCAACACACGCGTCTTGCCACTGCCGGCACCGGCTATGATCAAAACCGGACCCTCTGTTGAACTAACGGCTTCGGCTTGCGCCTCGTTCAATCCGTTGAGGAGATCACTTGCAGGAGACCCGTCATTCATCGGCGTAAGTTTTAACGTCATTCAGAGTCTCCGCCGGAACCGGGCTTCTTTACATAGTCTGTGTGATAAAAACCGCCACCCTTGTAGATGATGCCACTGCCACCGCCGATGCGACGTTCTACAAGCCCCTTCCCTTTTTCAGGTTGATCGCACATGCTTACCGGACACGTTGTAAGGGGCTCATCCTTCATCGCTTGCATGAATTCAAAATTCTTGCCGCAGGTGGTGCAGACAAAGTCATACGTTGGCATTATTCAGGTCCTTACAATTCAACGAAACCGGTCTTCTTGTAGACCTTACGGAGCGTCTTGTGGGCACGCTCACGTGCATGTTCGGCGCCGAGGCGAAGAGTAGACTTCAGCGACTCTTCATCAGCCCGCAGTGCCTCATATCGCTCGCGAACCGGGCGAATAAACGCTACGAGCGACTCTCCAACGGCCTCCTTAAAATCGCCATAGCCGAAGCCGGAAAAATCTGATTCGATCTCGGCGATGCTCCGTCCCGTTGCGATGTGATGGATCGTCATGAGATTGGCAACTCCAGGACGCTTCTCTGCATCATACACGATATCCGAGCCACTGTCCGTTACAGCACGCTTGATCTTGTTACGTATCTCAGCATCTGTATCAATGAGGAATATGGTTGACTTCTCATTCGCATCAGACTTCGACATTTTCTTTTCAGGCTCTTGCAGAGACATGATCTTGGAGCCTACCTTTGGAATGAAGGGCTCCGGTATGGTGAACGTTGGCGAATAGTGAAAGTTAAAACGCTCAGCAAGATTGCGCGTGAGTTCAAGGTGTTGACGTTGATCCTCACCCACGGGCACAAGATCAGCGTTGTACAAGAGAATGTCCGCTGCCATTAAGACCGGATACGTAAAGAGCCCAACATTTACGTTATCCGCATGCTGCGAACTCTTGTCCTTGAACTGCGTCATGCGAGACACCTCTCCGAACCCGGCTAGACAGTTCAATATCCATGCGAGCTGGGCATGCTCAGGGACATGCGATTGAATGAACAGCGTTGAGACGTTGGGATCTATACCCGCCGCCATGTACATCGCAGCCACATCCAACGATCGCTTACGGAGCTTTGCTGGTTCTTGACGTACAGTGATCGCATGGAGATCCACAACGCAGAACAACGAATCGTATTCGTTTTGCAACTCCACCCAGTTCTTCAGCGCTCCGCAATATTGCCCTATTGTAAGGTCATTCGTAGGCTGCATCCCCGAAAGGATGGTCTTCTTGGCGCGAGTGTTTGATACCGGTGAGATTTCCATAGCGTGCGAAAATACCGACCTACCGAGTGAAAGACGCATTTTTGCAGGATGCAAAATCAATTCCGTCTTTTTCTGATCGTATTTCTAGCCCTTGCGTTCTGCCTGCCCCTTACCGCACAGGAGGAGGAAGGTCTCGATTCCGGACCGTCGAGCTCGTGGACGATGATCTCTATCTATCGGACGTGGACCCCACAGGCACGGAACTTCCCCAACGGAGGCTTTGGATTCCAGTCCTTCGTTGATGTGGACAAGTCGCGCAGGTGGTGGTTGGGTGCCGCTCTTCGTGGTGCTGGCGTTGAGCACCGCGACGTGCTTTCTATAGCAGTGGGACCCGGATTCTTTTTTGCGGGAGATTCAAGACTCGGAGCCTTCACGTATCTCCAAATGGGGCTTGGCATAGCGAGTGCCCGTGGGATCTCCGGCTTTGACTTCTTCTCTGACCCAACCCTTACGTTTGGCCTCTCAACTACCGGCGGAATCGGTGGGAACGTAGAATTGAGTCGGTTCATTCGCTTGCATCTTGCCTTGATGGCATCGTGGTACACCAATGAAAGTGGACGAACGCCTTTTGGACTTCAGTTTGGGCTCACGTTTGGCGGCCGTTGATCTGTAATCATTTTCTTCGAAGAGGATAGTCATGGCAGCGGGTTTGGGATTCGGATGTTATCGCGTGAGTCATACAGATCCATTGCACGACCAGGCAATGCGCCAAGCATTTACAGCGAGTTGCTCGTAGGCACTGTACTTGCATCGATCGGTATCGGACCTCGTCCCACCGTGGTAACGAAATTTGGCTACGTACAAGGGAATGCTCTTGATCTTGCAAAGGCTCAGTCCGCTATGGGGATGGAGCTGCCGGATGTGGTGCGCCTTTCAGATTCTGCGTGGCACTGCATTCATCCAAACTTTCTCGAGCAGTCGTTAGCCACGTCGCTTGAGCGACTCGGCGTGGATCGCATCGATACGGTCTTGCTCCACAATCCCGAATACTATCTGCAATCTGCTCACCAGGAAGGTGTGGACGTTCTCGCAGCACGAACAGAATTCGATCGAAGACTTGCGGCTGCATTCACATGGCTTGAGTCCGAAGTAGCAAGCGGCACTGTCAATGCATATGGCATTTCGTCGAACACCTTTGCTTTTAATGAAGATTCACCGGATGCCGTGTCTCTGGAACGCTGTGTGGCCATTGCCGACGAAGTTGGTGGTAAGGGGCACCACTTTGCCGTTGCACAGATGCCGATGAACCTCATAGAACACTCGGCCGCAACGAATGCAAACCAGGCGGACGGCTCTGCAACTACATTGGAGCGCGCAAAACAGTTGGGGATTACGGTTATGGTCAACCGCCCCCTTAACGCCATCGTCGATAACGATCTCATTCGTCTCGTTCCCCATCCGATGCCTGCGCACATTGTCCACCCGGATGACGTAGAGCAGCGTATTCATGCACTAGAGATCGTAGAGCACGATCTCGTGAATGCGATTATGACAGGGGGCTCCATGAGCGAAAGAGAAACGCAGCTGGTTCAAGAGTCGTTTAAGATCGCAGGAGCGCTTTGTCAAGCATGGTCAAAGTTTCAGGGCCTACCGCATTGGCGAGACGTCCGTCGTGCGTATCTGGACCCACGCCTCGAGGCCGCAGCATTGATTGCAGAACGCGCACCGGACAAAGCAACAGCAACATCGTACCTCCATGATATGCAGCATGTGATTGACGACATCGACGTGATCTATGCATCAGAAGAGAATGCATCACTCGAAGAATTTCGTCAGGCACTTACCGATGAGTTCGGCATGGATATAGACACTCCATTACAGCATATCGCAGTGCAGGCGTTGCGGTGCACTGTTGGCGTTGATCATGTACTCGTAGGTATGCGCGACCCTGCATACGTGGATGATGTGTTATGCGTCCTAGATATGCCCGAGTCATCGTATCATCGCACTACGTGGCTGCGCGTAGCTGACCATCTAGCGCGCCTTTCACAATGAACAACGTTACTGACCGAGAAGAACAACCATGATCCAAATAGCCCCTTCCCTTTTAGCAGCTGACCTCCTTCGCATTGGCGACCAAGTGATGTCGTGTGAACAAGCCGGCGCGGATATTCTTCACGTCGATGTTATGGACGGGCACTTTGTACCGCCGATAACGTTTGGGCCCGCATTTGTGAAGGGGCTAAGGGCCATCACATCGATGCCGCTGGACGTGCATTTGATGGTGACGAATCCTGATCATCAAGTTGAGCAGTTTGCAGAGGCAGGAGCCCATTGGATAAGCGTGCACGCAGAAGTAGCGCCGCATCTTCATCGCACCCTAGCTCGCATAAAGAATCTCGGTTGCAGAGCCGGCGTAGTCCTCAACCCGGCAACCCCTCTTGAGTATGCGTTTGAAGCAGCAGGTGATGCAGACTTCATTTTATTGATGAGCGTAAACCCCGGATATGGCGGACAGTCCTTTATTCCGTCCTTCCTCACTCGCTGCGAGCGTGTTCGTACGTGGCTTGATACCAATGGACTTTCAAATGTCCAGATCGAAGTAGATGGAGGGATCAAGATTGATAACGCACGTCAGGCTGTTGACGCCGGTGCTTCGATCCTTGTTTCTGGCAGTGGCCTTTTTCAAGGGGACCTCAAGGCCAACATCTCAGCAATGCGCCAAGTCATATCTGCTTAGCTAACTTGATTTGCTATTAGCCGTTGTGCAAACTGCCCTCGCCTGCGTGGGTGGGCTGAGCACCCTTTCGCCCTTTCGCCTTTTCGCCTTTTCGCCTTTTTCTACCCCAACAACCGCTCCATCTCTTTACGTGTTTCCTCATCCAAGCCGCCCCCTACAACGCGCAACAAGGCAAGAGATAGATGTCGGTAGAGGTCTCGATCTTCGAATGGGATAGATTCGAGTTGACGGTGGACGCCGCCAATATCGCCGCGCATGAGTGGACCTGTAATAGCAAAAGGTCGGCTCTGCTCCAAAGCGTCGGATGCGTTCCGAAGTGTTCTCTGCATGATCGGAATGAGAAAGACATCGGCAGGAATATCTGCATCCTCAGCGAGTCTGCGCGCCAACTCATACGCGGCATAGGTAAAGTTGGAAGCAGCTACGGCGGCAGCATGGTATCTGCGCTTTCTCTCATGCGTTACATCGGTCAACAGCCATGGAATGCCCCCTACGAGTTCAACGAAAGACCGGGTGGTTGACCAAGCGGCATCATCACATTGCACGCCCCACCCTATCCCATCTAGCGCCGATGGATCATCATTACCAAAGGTCTGAAATGGATGCGCAGCAGCAGCAAGAGCCCCAACAGCCTGTACGGGGCTAAGGATCTCGGAGCCAAGGGAACCGTTGACGTGCAGCACAAGAACACCACCAAGATCGTTGCCGCGCTTCTCAACGATGCGCGCTACTACCGATCGCAACACATCGTCCTTGGTTGCAATGATGAGAACGTCGCCTATCGAGTCCTTGCCAGCACACCACGCATCAAATGCATCTCTACGCACAACGGTAGTTTTTACCTTACTTTCTATAAGTCGGTTGTAGATGGCTCCGCCAACTCTGCCTCTGCCAATGATCGTAACGTGGGAGATCACAACGTGGGCTCTAAGGTGAAGGAATCCTTGCCATCGTTCATTGTCCATCCAAGCGCAGTGAGATCGGCGCGGAGTCTGTCGCTCTCCGACCAGTCCTTTGCAGTGCGGGCAGCCCACCGTGCTTGGGCGATCGCACTCACGTTGTCAGGAATGATCACAACCGGTCTATCAGAGATCTCGAAAACAGCAAGCACATCGTTGATATCGGAGAGCACTCCGAGCACTGATAACGCCTCTTCCGGAGAAAGCATTGCTGCTGAATGCTGGCTCATAAAAGAGAACAACGCCGCAAGTGCCTTTGGGGTGTGGAGGTCATCGGCAAGCTCAGTGAATACTGTCGTGCGGAGTACTCTTGCCGCAACCGGATCGGCTCCTTCTGCTTCGCGTTCTACGAAGGACGATCTTTCTTTTACATCATAGACGTAGTCTTGAATCTTCTTCCGTGCTGTAGTAGCCCCTTGAACGATATCGAAGGTAAAGTTGTACACCGATCGGTAGTGTGCTTGGAGCATGGCATAGCGTACGTCTAACGGGTCGATCCCTTTTGCTACAAGGTCTCGCATGGTGTAGAAGTTGCCAAGCGACTTCGACATCTTCTTGCCTTCTACTTCGAGGAATTCGTTGTGCACCCAGAACGTGGCTTGGTCGTGCTCGTGATACCCTGCCGTGCACTGAGCAAGTTCATCTTCGTGATGAGGGAACCTGAGATCAACACCGCCCGTGTGGATGTCGAACGGCAAGCCAAGGATTTCCTTTGACATCGCCGAGCATTCGATGTGCCATCCCGGACGTCCGGGAAGGTTTGTGCCATTCACATCATAATCCCAATACGGTTCTCCGTCCTTGCGTGCCTTCCAGAGAACAAAGTCACTCACAGATTCACGATCATATTCATCGGCATCGATGCGTACACCTTCTCGGAAATTCTCTTTATCGATCGCGAAAAGTCTGCCATACTCGTGCCTCTTGGCGTAGGCCGACACGTTGAAGTACACCGACCCTTCACTGACGTATGCATAACCCGAAGACATGATGTCGTTGATCAGCGCCTGCATCTGCGGGATGTAGTCTGTGGCAAGGGGCTGAGCAGCAAAGTGTTTTTTGACGATGTTGAATGACGCAAGATCGCGATGGAACTCTTCGGCATAGAAGGCTGTGAGCATCTTCAGATTTGCTAGTGCATCCGTGGTCTGCGTTCCCATCTCTGGTCGCCACTTCTCAGAACCAACCGCACTATCACGAATCGTTTTATCATCGATGTCCGTGATGTTCATCACCCACGAAACATCAAAGCCCCCTACCACTCGCAGTGTACGTTGCAGCAGGTCCGGCAAAAGAAATGCCCGCATGTTTCCGATGTGTGCTACATCATAGACCGTTGGTCCGCACGAGTACATTCGCACACGAGAAGGGTCTAACGGACTGAACGCATCAATGCGTTTTGTGAGCGTGTTGAAGAGTCGGATGTTCATGGTGCAAAGTTACCCACCCACCACAAACGATCTCATACTTACGCTTCCAAGATCGATCTGTTCATTGAAGAATGTGAGGCTTTCGTTCTTCTCTGCCATCGACAGGGCGTAGATCATGGGGAGATAGTGCTCGTCCGTAGGGATGGCCATCTGGGCGGCGGTGCCAAGCGATGGATAATTTGCGAGTGATGTGATATCGCGTGATTCAATGAGGCGCTTGGATGTGGCGTCGAACTCCACTGCCCAGTCGAAAGGAGCCCCTTCCATATTCATCCGACGAAGATTGTGGACGATGTTGCCGCTGCCGACAATAAGTACTCCACGATTGCGCAAGAGGGACAGATCCTTGGCAAGCTCGCTGTGTTGCTGTGGTGTGAGATGTACATCGAGACTGAGCTGAAGAACGGGGATGGTGGCGGCAGGATACATGCGCACGAGAACCGACCACGTACCGTGATCCAAACCCCATTCGTGATCGAACTCGATGGTCTTCTTTGTGAGCTTCGCTATCTCATTGGCAAATGTGGGTGAGCCGGGCGCGGGGTATTGCACTGCGAATAACTCATCTGGGAAACCGCCGAAGTCGTGGATGGTCTTGGGGTGCTCCATCGCCGTCACCTTTGTCCCGCGCGACTGCCAATGTGCACTCACGCAGACAATGGCCTTGGGCATTGGTAGCTCCCTGCCAAACTTCTCCCACACACGCGCGAACGTATTGTCGGTGATGGCATTCATCGGATTGCCATGCCCCACAAACATCACCGGCATGCGAGGTGTAGAAGGGGCTCCGGAGAATGTCTTGGCAAGGTTCTTGAGATTTTCCATGGTTCATGATTTGGTAGCGCGATAGCATGCTATCGCGCGACCTGTTTTAATCGCGACGTTTGATCACGAGACCTCGACGCCGCCGACCCATACACCCCAAACATAATTTGATCCGAAATGGTAGACGACGTCCTTATACGACGGCACGTCATACACTACCACGTCTGCAAACTTTCCTATCTCTAACGAACCTACATGCCCCGAGAGTCCAAGGGCTGCAGCTCCATTCAATGTCGCAGCAACAATGGACTCTTCAATACTCATCCCCATGTTGATGCATGCGAGTGAGAGAATGGTTTGCATGTTCTCTGTAAAACACGAACCTGGGTTACAGTCTGTAGCGAGGGCAACAATAGCCCCTTCATCGATCATTGTTCGCGCATCAGGATATGGAAGGCGAAGTGTGTAGGCGGTCCCGGGCAAGAGTGTGCATACAACGCCGGCATCACGCAGCGCTTTGATCTCATCGATGGTGCTGTGCTCGAGATGATCGGCACTGATGCAGCCAAGGTTAGCGGCCATGTGGGACGCACCAATGAGGGCAATTTCGTCGGCATGTACTTTGAGACGTAGCCCATGTTCACGAGCAGCGAGGAGGACTCGCTCACTCTGCTCCACGGTAAAGAACCCGGCATCTGTAAAAACATCACAGAAGGATGCCACACCTTGCTCCCGAACTCGTGGCAACATCTCATTGACCACGATATCAACATATGCATCTGGGTTAGCCCGATGTTCAGGGGGCACTGCATGGGCGCCCATGAAGGTACCGATCACGCGCGCTTCGTGACCGCGTTGGAGTTGACCGATTGCATCAAGCAGTCGGAGTTCACTCTCAACATCCAGACCATACCCGCTCTTGATCTCCACAGTTGTAGAGCCGTGTTGGAGGGCCGATGTAAGAAGTGCGTCGCCTACATCAATGAGCGACTCAACATCTGCCTCGCGCACGGCACGCATAGTAGTGAGGATTCCTCCACCTTCTGCTGCGATCTCTGCGTAAGAAGCACCTGCGAGCCGACGCGAAAACTCACCCGAACGCGAGCCAGCAAAGACCATGTGCGTGTGTGAGTCTACAAAGCCGGGCATTACCGTCTTGCCGGTGCAATCAACAACCTCCACGTCATCTGAAAGATGCGCCGAAGATTCAGAGGTCGGGCCTATCCAAAGAATGCGCACATCAAAAAGAATTGCTGCATCAAATTGCTGCATCAACGAGCTCACCAACATCCTGCATAGATGGGCCCGTTTTGTTGGGCGCCCCGTTTGCGTTGACTGTTACGAGGGAATTGATGTTCACAAAGAGCGTCTTCATTCAACGTCTCCATCTGGCCTGGCATGTTCTGCACGTGTGCGAGCCTTAGCCAGCTGTCTTTCAATGATGAGTTCTGCGATCATCTCCGGCACGTCCGGTGGGAGTGCTTTGATGAAGATCTCATTGACGATTGATTCCGGCACATCAATTCGATAAAGAATAGCCATGAGTTTTTCTGGGTTGGCATTGAGCAGGCAGATGATCCGTTCGATGAGGACAGAACGGATCTGTTGCAGCACGTCGTGCTCGGTAACGGCGTCATTCTCTTCGAAGTCGAAGGCAACAGAGATCCGCTTAACCGCACTGATCGCAAGTTTGTCAGAGGATGTCATCTCTACCCTCTGCACGTAATGCAGTAACGATCTTCTTCACGTCCTGCGTGCGGTCCTTCATGCACACCATGGTTGCATCATCGGTCACAACCACTACCACATCTTCGAGACCTATTGTGGTTACAATATGACTGCCACTGTGAGCATTAACAACCACGGACCCAGTGGTTTCCATCACCAGGGTAGCCCCTTGCACAACATTACGGTCAGCGTCGAGTGGTTGCATGCGTTCAAGTGCATCCCACGAACCGACGTCGTCCCACGGAAATGATGCAGGCACCACAAACACATTCTTCGCGCGCTCCATAACACCATAGTCGATCGAAATGTCGGGCAGCGCTGCAAACAACGATCCCAACCCAACTTCATCGCCATGAGATTTGTGTGTTGTCATTTCCGCAATACGGTTTCCAACTTCGGGCAGTACGTCAATCATCACGTCACGCAATGTATGTGTGCGCCAAAAGAACATGCCGCTATTCCAAAGGTAGCGTCCACTCAGCACGTACTCGCGCGCGATCTCAAACGTTGGTTTTTCTTTAAAAGAATCCACGCTCGACACTTCATCTTCAGCGATGCTCTCAGCAACGTGGATGTATCCGTATCCCGTTTCAGGTCTCGTTGGCGGGATGCCCATCGTAACGAGCGCATCATTGTCCTGCGCATAGTGCAAGGCAATGGCTATGTCTTTACGAAATGACTTTGCGTTACCGATAAAATGATCAGCCGTAAGTACAGCCATCAGTGCATCGCCCCCTTCACGCTGCTCTATCACGCTGCATGCAAGTGCTAGGCAGGGAGCTGTATTGCGCTTGGCTGGCTCTGCAATAACATTTTCAGCAGGCAAATTCGGCAGCGCATTGATGATGGGCTGACGCAGTACTTCGCTCGTAATGATCAGGATGCGTTCTCGTGGGATAAGGGGCTCCACACGCGCAATAGCTTCTTCGATCATCGATAGATCTGGCGACGTCAAATGCAAAAGCTGCTTTGGCTTCCGCATGCGAGAGAGTGGCCAGAATCGCTCGCCGGAGCCACCGGCCATGATAACAACGTAGGAGTTCATTGCTCAGCCATGAGGTATTCGAGAATTTGAACGGCGTTCGTAGCAGCCCCCTTGCGAAGATTGTCGGCCACTACCCACAGCATGACGCCGTTTTCGACGGAATCATCGTTGCGAATGCGACCCACGTACACTGGGTCTGTGTTGTTGGAGACAAAGGGAGTTGGATACACAGCACCGGCAGGGTCATCCATAACTACGATGCCCGGAGTTGCAGAAAGCAGCGCACGCACGTCCACATCGGTGCAAGACTTCAGGGTCTCAACCACCACTGCCTCACCGTGTCCACCAAGAACGGGCACGCGAACACACGTCACCGCCATCCGTAGCTCTGGCAGATGCATGATGCGACGTGTCTCGCGGATCATTTTTGTTTCTTCTTCCGATGCCTCACCGAGTCCATCTATCGTATGAAAGACAGCGTTTTCTGCAAGGCGGTGCTGCGTGATGCGCGAGGTAGGCTCTTGACCGCGTACTTCTGATTGTAATTGGTCGAGGCCCCTCTGCCCAGCGCCGCTTGGACTCTGATACGTGCTCACCACAACACGCTTCAGACCAAAAACGTCACTGATCGGCTTCAGGGCCACAACCATCTGTATCGTACTGCAATTAGGGTTTGCGATGATGCCCTTGTTCAAGAGAGCATCTGCAGCGTTTACTTCGGGAACTACAAGCGGAACGTCCGGATCCATCCGCCACGCGCTTGAGTTGTCGATCACAACACATCCGGACTTGGCCGCGATGGGCGCGTAGATCTTGCTAAGAGCGCCACCGGCACTGAACAACGCCACATCTACGCCCACAAAACTCTCCGGCGTGAGTTCGCGTACAAGGTGGTCAACACCATTATACTGGATAACTTGGCCCACACTTCGCGCCGAAGCCAAAAGCGTCAAGGAGGTAAGGGGCGTCTCTCGCTCTTCGAGAACGCGAATCATTGTCCGTCCAACGAGGCCCGTGGCCCCAACTATTGCGATGTTCATAGCTGACGAAGATACGGTCACCACTACATTTGCACATGCTTCGAATCATTCTTGCGATTATTACCTGCGCTGCGCTATCGGCATCTGCTCAGGACTGTACCGATCTGCCGTGGGAAGCCAACCTCACATATCAGGCAAACACGATACAGAGCGTGGCTGTACGCGACATGTCAATTGTTGCCTCGGACGCCCTCCTGCCCCTTTCCATAGGCGTTCCTGTGGGGATGTACTTGTATGGGATCATCGGAACGGATGCCAGTCACCCCAATGCAAAGCGCTATAGCGCAGAGTCGGGCCTGCAGACGTTTGTCACGATGGGAGTCACATACGGCGCGGTGATCCTCTTGAAAAATATCTTCGATCGTCCGCGACCATACCAGGCATACCCTGACTGTATCACCAATTACCGCAACGATGCAGATGGCTCAATGCCGTCAGGCCATTCCGCCGGGTCCGCCGCTCTTGCCACATCGCTTATCCTACGTTACCCTGAATGGTATGTGATAGCCCCTTCTGTTGCCTATGCGCTCTATACCGGCTTTTCGAGGCTCAATCTCGGCATGCACTATCTCAGTGACGTCTTAGTGGGCTATGCCATTGGCGTAGGTATTGCACTTGGCGTAAACGCTCTCAACAATGAACTTTTTGACCTGGCTGACCCAATCCTGCCAAGTGGCGAGAGTTCGCAGTCGATGCTCCTGAACTTTACGCCGACGCAATCAATACCCATCTTCTCGATGAGTATTCCGTTATGATCCGTCTTGCAACAGTTCAGTTCCAGCCAGTCTATCGAGATGTTGATGCCAACACGGCGTTCATCGTGAATGCCATCGCAAACACTGATGCAGACGTGATCATCTTCCCTGAACTTTCTACCTGTGGCTACTTCTTTGTTTCGCGTGATGAGGTAGGGGGCGTTGCAGAATCCGTAGACGGACCACACATCACGGCTATCACGAATGCCGCCCATGCTGCCAACAGGGTTGTTGTTTGCGGCTTTGCCGAGCGAGACGGAGACAATCTCTACAACTCTGCAGTCATTGCCGGACCCGGCATCAACACGCGAGTCTATCGCAAAACACACCTCTTCTATAAAGAGACGCTGTGTTTCGATGAAGGCAACACCGGCTTCTTTGTAGTGCACCTGCCCCATCTCGACTGCAACCTCGGCGTCATGATATGCTATGATTGGCGCTTCCCCGAAAGCGCACGCACACTGGCATTGCAAGGCGCCGACCTCATCGCCTGCCCATCCAACCTTGTTACGCACATCTGGCGCATGGCCATGCCCGTCCGTGCTTTCGAGAACAAGGTCTACCTCGCAGTGGCCAACCGCTATGGCACCGAAACAAATACAGGTGAAGACGTCTCGTTCAATGGGCAGAGCGCCATCTACTCATTCAACGGAGAGGTGCTCACCTCCGCCAATGCAGAAGAGACTGTTACACTCATCTCAGAGATCGACCCTTCAGCAACACGCAATAAACAGTTCAATTCGATCAATGACATCTTTAAGGATCGACGACCGGAGAGTTACTAGTTACGAGTTACTAGGTACTAGTTACTAATTACTAGTTACGAGTTACTAGTTACTAGGTACAGTCAATTCGTAACTGGTAACTCGTAACTCGTAACTCGTAACTCGTAACTCGTAACTGGTAACTCGTAACTGGTAACTCGTAACTGGTAACTGGTAACTCGTAACTCGTAACTTGCTTTATGAAATTCTCCTCCGTCAGACATATCCACTTCGTCGGTATCGGCGGCATCGGCATGAGCGGCATCGCAGAGATCCTGCTCTCGCAGGGATTCGTTGTGAGCGGCTCTGACCTTCATCGGAGTGAGGTCACAGATCATCTAGACAAGCTTGGTGCACGGATATGCATCGGGCATGACGCATCGCACATTGGCGACGCCGAGGTAGTTGTGTACTCAAGTGCTGTTAAACCACAGGAGAATCCGGAGACGCTCCTTGCGTTAGAGCGAAAGGTGCCCATCATCCGTCGCGCCGAAATGCTCAGCGAAGTTTCTCGCTTGAAGTATTGCCTTGCTATTGCAGGGACACATGGCAAGACAACCACAACATCCATGTGTGGCCTCGTGATGATGAAGGCAGGCATGGACCCAACGGTGATCGTTGGAGGACGTCTCAAGGGGCTTGGCGGTACAAATGCGAGGCTTGGACAAGGCGACTGGATCGTCCTCGAGGCCGATGAGTATGACCGCTCGTTTCTACAACTTCTGCCCACGATAGCCATCGTCACCAACGTAGAAGCAGACCACCTCGACATCTACAGTGACCTCGACGACATCAAGGGGGCGTTTGTAGAATTCACAAACAAAGTACCTTTCTACGGCACTGCTGTTGTGTGTTTGGACGACCCTGGTGTCCGCGCCATCCTCCCGTCGATCAAGCGCGTGGTTGTCACCTACGGTCTCTCTGCCCAGTGCGATGTACAGGCAGCAGACGTCACGTTCAACGAACGTTCTGCCAATTTCATGCTGGTGTATAAGGGAAGCCCCCTAGGAGAGATTCAGCTGAATGTACCGGGTGATCACAATGTTCGCAATGCACTAGCTGCCTGTGCAATGGGGTTGTTGTGCGATCTTCCGTTCGACGTTATTCGAGACGGTCTTGCTGACTTTGGCGGTGTGTACCGTCGGTTTGAGATCAAGGGCGAGGTAGGGGGCGTCTTGGTCATCGACGACTATGCCCATCACCCCACAGAGATCAAGGTAACCCTGTCCGCTGCACGCCGTGGGTGGAAACGGCGGATTGTAGCAGTCTTTCAGCCCCATACATACACGCGAACGAGGGATTTTTTCCAGGAATTCGCCACATCATTCGATGAGGCCGATG
>JAPLFN010000120.1:0-38252 GCA_026390655.1 Candidatus Kapaibacterium sp. | reverse complement strand
TTCCGGACATCAACGGGAAGCTCATAGCAGATGCTGCAAGGGCTGCCGGGCATCGCAACGTGTACTACGTTGAAGACGTTTCGGACATTCCGGAGCTCCTCAAAACCATCGTACAAGAGGGCGATCTTGTCCTTACCATGGGAGCCGGAGATATCTGGAAGGTATCGACGGCACTCATTGGCTGACTATTTTTGTGGTTCGGGCGTCTGTGACGACCGATCCCACTCACATTCTCAGCGACAATATTCATGACGATATCCGCCATGGCGATTCATTCTCGTGTAATCTCGATCGCGCTCGGCATTCTCTGCCTTGCGTCTATTGCGTCGGCTCAGAAGGGCAAAAAACAATCAGCCCCTTCCTCAATGTCTACTGCTCCGATCATTGTGGCCACGGTTGGCACAGAAAAGATAGACCTTGCAGATGTTGAGCGCGCATTTCAGAAAAATCTTTCTCGTCGGGATACCAAACTCTCAGCGATACCAAGAGACACAGCGTTAGAGTTTCTCAGACTCTATACGAACTACCGACTCAAGGTTCAGGATGCCAAGGATCGTGGACTTGAAAGTGATTCAGCTGTAAAGGTTGATCTCGCAAACAACCGCAGACTATTGTCCGAGACATTCTTCTACGACAAGGCTATTGCAGATCAACGCGTTGATCAACTCTCGCGCCGTCGGCTCAAAGAACTGCACATCGGCATCATCCTCTGCGCAATCGCCGATCCTGTCTCGAAACAGTGGGATACTGCCGGCAGCCGTCGCAAAGCAGAGCGCTTGATCACACAATTGAACGCGGGGTCTGACTTTGTAAAACTCGCACGTGATTCGTCGGATGATAAAGAGACTGCTGCCAATGGCGGCATGTTGCCGTGGATCTCCGGCGGTTCGATCATCAAGTCTGTTGAGGACGAAGCGTATGCGCTTAAAGCGGGTCAAGTTTCTCCGGCACCAGTGGGATCGCGCTTTGGATACTTCATTGTAAAGGTTTTCAACGAAGAGCCCCGCGACATGGTGAAGTTCCGCCACATACTTTTGACTCCAAAGGACGACAGGGATTCTATTTCTACGGACCTGTTTGCCGATACGCTTATTGCGATCCTCAAATTGAAGCCGGCGCCACAAGCAATGGCTCTTCGCGCGCGCAAAATCGAACCGAGTGGCGATGCATTCTCTGATCTGGCCAAGGCCTATTCTGACGACAAGACATCGGCTTCAAAGGGTGGCTATTTGGGTTCCGCCTACTCGCGGTCGGGTGGGATGGACGCTAATGGTTCCAGACTCGCACCCGGCTTCGAAGAAGCCATCTACAAACTCAAGGATGGCGAGATCTCCGGTCGTGTAAAGACCCTTTATGGCACGCACATCATGATCCGCGATTCAACGAAGAAGCCGGACGCATTCGTAGAGCGTGATGCCGCCAAGAGAACCTATCGCAGGCTCTACTTTGAAGAAGACAAACGCCTCGTGTTAGACTCCATTAAGAAGGTCTATGGTTATCGTTGGGTTGATCAGGCGCTCATGGCCTTCATGGGAGCAATAGACACCACGAAGAATACGCAGGATACTACGTGGTCGCGTGCGGTGACGCCATTTCTTGCAGATAGAACGATCTATGAAATGCCTCGCGGCCCTATCGCGATCGGTCAGTTCACAGACTCACTCCGACTTCGTATCGACATGCGCGGATACACGTTGAACCGTGCCGGACTCGAGAGAGCGATCAACAAAATCGCTGACCCCCTCGTTCTTGCGCAGGCAACTGCCGGACTTGAAAAGCAATACCCTGATTTTGCCGCCCTCATGCAGGAGTTTAACGACGGCATCCTTCTCTTCAAGGTCGAAGAGAAAGAAGTGTGGAGCAAGTTGCGCTTTGACACATCTGATGCTCGCGTGTTTTACGATTCCACAAAAGCGCGTTGGATGAGTGAGCAGAAATACAACCTCACGGAGATCTATGTATTGAGCGATTCTGCTGCAAATGCCATCGACGCCCGCATTAAGAAGGGCGAGGACATTAGTTCGCTAGCAGCGCAGTATTCTCAACGAGAAGGTGCCCGCGACAAAAAGGGATTCACCAGTGCAGTATCGCCAAAGACATCCAAACTCGCTCAGAAGGTCATACCAACAACCAAGATTGGAACTGTCATCGGACCGTTCGCAATGGATGCCGGCTGGTCAATCATTCGTCTTGAGGGCATAGTTCCCCCTCAACAGAAGTCTTTTGAAGCTGCTCTGACAGATCTAGCTCCCGCGTATCAAGACGCCTTGCAGAAGCGGCTAACAGAGCAATGGCTATCTGTTGTTCGTGTCCGTCATCCTGTTACCTACGATCAGATAATGATCGATAAGATCTGGGGCAAGGCCACGTCAGGCAAGAGTAAATGATCCGCACTTCGCATATACATCTGTTCCTCGTTGCCCTGTTTTTTTCTATCTGGGCAGCCCCATTGCTTCTTGCACAAGACTCAATGGAGGGCATTGTTGCTGTGGTCGGGCGAGAGATCGTTCTGAAGTCGGACGTGGATGGACAGATGGAGATCCTCGCCCAGCGAGACCCACGAGTGAACCGCAAGGACGCCAGACTACGTCAGGCCATTTTGGATCAGCTCATTAACGAGCGGCTCATGGTAACCAAGGCCATTGAAGATAGCGTAGATGTGTCCGATGATGAGATCACTCAACGCATGGAGTATCAGATCCAAACGCTCATACAGCAATTCGGGTCCGAGAAACGCATCGAAGACATGTATGGCATGAGCATGGCTAAGATCCGTAGAGAGTTTCGTGATGAGATTCGCAAGCGACTACTTGTTGAAAAGATCCAGCAGAAACAATTCGGTCAGATCAAGGCTTCACGAGCCGATGTAGAGGAGTTCTATTCGAAGTATAGAGACTCCCTACCAAAGGTTCCAGAGCGTGTAGACCTCTTCCATATCGTGAAATATGTACAGGCCTCTAGCGAAAAGAACAAAGAGGCGTACAATCTTGCTATGCGCATTCGTGACTCAATTGTAAAGGGGGGCTCCTTCAGCGACTTTGCCCGTCGGTACTCCGGAGATCCGATCTCTGCAGCCAATGGTGGCGATCTTGGCAACGTTGAAAAAGGAAAGTTTGTACCCGCATTTGAAGCAACGGCGTTCTCTCTTACGCCCGATGAGATCTCGCAACCTGTGGAGACTCCGTTTGGCTGGCACATCATCCAGCTGATCAGCCGTACCACGACAACTATGAACACGAGGCACATTCTCATTCGAGCGGGTCAGAGTGAAGAAGACCGAGCAATAATCAAGACCCGACTCCTTGAGATCAAGGCTCGTGTAGAGAAAGGTGAAGACTTTGAAACACTTGCACGACAACTGAGTGAAGAGAAAGAAACACAAGGCTTTGGCGGCGCAATGGGTCAGATCGAGTTAGCGCAACTACCGGAAGAAATGCGCAACACGATCAATGCCCTCCAGGACCATGGTGTTTCGGAGCCGATGCCCTATGCCGCAGATCCAACAAAGCCCGGCTTCCACCTCCTCTATCGTAAACGCATCATACCGTCCCACGCGCCAACCGTGGAGGCAGACTACAAACAGATAGAGCAAATGGCGTCGTTCGAGAAAAAGCAACGCCTCGAACAAGAGTGGATGCTGAAGCTTCGCCGCGAACTCTACTGGGAACTGCGTTAGTGTGCTAGTGTGCTAATCACCAACTTCTGCTGATTGTTAACCGCCCCACTGTTTCTTGATACGTACCACCAAGCACCGCTGGAGTAAGTCTTTCATTGAAGAGGGTCCGTTCTGCACGCAGGTCAATGTCTGCAAGTTTCCCGAGATGTGCGTTCAAGCCGATGAAAAACCCATTGCGGTTTCCATACGTATCATCAAGCGCGACGCTCAGGCCACCGTTTGCGCTGAGTACATCAGACAATAGGTACGATGCAGATGCATCGATGGTGATGATCGTCGTGCTAGCACTTTGAACAGCCTCCTGGTGAATCCATCCCAGCCCGGCAGTAAGCGACAACGGAATGACGAGGCCCACCGTTTGACTAACGTTTGCAGATGTTACTGCGTAGTCATACAGATTGTCCTTTGTGGTTGCGTCCTGACGGGCCACCGTCACATTGGTACTTGCACTCAGATCACTCAAGCGATATGCATAGCCCCCTGCAACGTTCCACATTGTTGTACGGTTCACGTATTGCAACAACGGATCTGATGCGTTGCTCTCCTGCACATATGGCGAATACGAGATGCGGAAATATGGAAGCCCCCTGAAGTTGAGCCCCAGCGTTGCACCGATGGACAACAGTGTTGACGTTGATCGTTTAATGGGAATAAGGTTGTCGCGATCCTGACGTGCGAACAATCCGATTGTCATCTGTCTCTTCATCAAGGACTGATCCAGCTTTACATCAAACCGCAGCACGTCAACACGAAGGTTCGGTACGCCAAGAGCTCGGTAACCCGCACCAATTCGGCGAACGGAGCCTGTGAATCGGGTGCCGGTACTTCGCACGTTAACGGCTGTGGAAAGTTTCGCAGCCCAGTCTACGTACGACGAAGCATTTGAATCAACAAGTACGAGGAGAAAATCGGGTATAGTGTTTGCACCGAACTGCGGCGCATTGAGATCACCGATGGTGAGCGAGCCCCCAACTTCTCCTTCCATTGTCCACGTACTTGGAATAAGTTCAACACGGAAGTCTACAGTCGAGAGCATATTCTTTTGTGGCGTCAGGGCCGATGTTGTGTCCGTAACCGTCAGACTTGTCTTGTCATCCACCGTGTATACCCCAGTGAGCATTACGTGATCGCCGCCGAGCGTGCCATAGCCGATGCGTCCACCATAGAGTCTGCGGCCAAAGTCCGAATTGTCCGTAGTGCGATAGATCGTCGTGTCAATTCGTGTTGAATCCACACGTGCGAGTGGGCGCTGCGTTGTACCGAATACACCGTGAATGTAGAACGTCCCGCCGGGATTCCACTCTAGATTCCCCCCTACGATACGCGCTCCGCTAAGACTAAGGGGCGTGAACGACGGGAACACTGTTCCTACTCCAACCTTAGGTAATGCGGCCATCACACTCTCCACATCACTCATCACGCCAAGCTTTGTGAGAACATCTTCGTAGTTGGTGATGTTGCCATTAGCCACGTCACGCATTTGCTCTACTTGCCGGATAGCGTCGAGCTGCTCAAGTTGTTGCGGATCGTACTGCGCTAGGGAATCCTTGATGTTATCGTATTCACTTAACATCCACCCTGCTTCCGACATCGCAAAGTTCTCTACTTCGCGATACGCTCTTTGTGCAATGATTCTCTTCACGGCGTCGGGATCTAACGAGATCGAAAACGCGTCAATGGTTTGCTGAATACTCTGTTGCTCTGAAGACAGAAGCAGATTGGCCGTAAGCGGGATCCCATAAATGATCATCGACGGTGTAAGCTCTACACGCCAAAAGTCAGGGGGTTTAGCTTGAAACGAACCTGAGCGATTCGAAAGCTGACCCAGCAAACGATATCCACCAGTGAAAATCACCGGTGCGTCACCTTGATCAGCACCGAAGACGACCCATGGTTTGTCAGGCTGTGATGAGCTGGTTTGGGCCGCCACGTTCACCGACACAAGAAAGAGGATCAAGCAGATCGCTCGCATCATGGCATTGCTAGCCGTTCAACACGCAGAGGCCCAACAGGAGGATCTGTAGGAACCGGAACGAGATTCATGATAGGCCCCTCTCCCATCTGGCCAAGTCCATTCTGTCCCCATGTCCAAAGACTTCCATCAGAACGCACGGCCATCGCGTGGGCGCCACCTGCTACGATACCTTGCACGGCATCGATGCGCGACACCTTCACCGGTTTGAGTCGACCATATCTCGTTCCATCGCCAAGCTGACCGAGGATGTTATTCCCCCACGCCCACACAACGCCCGCCGAATCTAGCGCGAGTGAGAACGCTCCACCAGCTGCAATGGCGCGGATGTTCACCAGTCCATCCACCTTCTTAGGTGTATGGCGATCAATAGTGGTCCCGTCTCCAAGCTGGCCACTCGAGTTGCTGCCCCACACAAACACTTCACCCGTATTTGTTAATGCCATCGAATGAGCATCCCCGGCAGCAATGTCTATCACTGTCTTACCACGTTTAAAACCCGCGATGGTACCCAAATCGATCGTGATGGGTAGTGGGATGGGAACGAACGGGTAATCGTCATCAAAGCCCGTTTGACCACTTCCGTTAACACCCCATCCTGCGATGACACCACTCATGGTAAGTGCGAGGGAGTGCGAATGGCCACAAGCAATTGCACGGATGTTCGACAACATCGGATGTTTACGAGCAACCGTTGGATTGTCAATGCTCTCGAGCTGACCCGTTGTGGCGTTGAGCTTGCCACCAAAAAAACCACACTCAAACGTTCGATTGTAGCCCCATACATAAACATCGCCGGCACTCGTTAACGCCATTGCATGGCGAGACCCGGCTGCCACATCAATAACGCCACTCAGTCCGGGTAGCACCGTAGGCACGTTCTTGATCACACGATCGTTCACGCCCAATTGCCAGTAGTCGTTAAAGCCCCATCCCTTCACCGTTCCTCCACGCTCAACGATAAAGGAGTTATCCATCCCTGCGGCAAGGCCAAGGGCATTCATCGTTTTTAAAAGAGGTTTTGGTTCCGGAACAACACTAGGGTAGGCCTTTGTGAGCTCGCCACGTAGATTGTCGCCCCATCCCCACAACGTGGTTTTAGAATCCACGGCGGCAAGTGGGAAGTACTTTGCGAATGGTGATGCCTTTTGATCAAACTTGGCCTCCACCACGTTAAATGCTGGTGGAGGTGCATCGCCATTACCACCGCCGGCGAACTGACTTACGAGATTTTTCTTTGCCTTTAGTCCCATCGACACCTGATTGATCGTGGCTTCATTTGCCAAGCCCGACTTCCCGGCTTTGAAATCTGCTGCGCTTATGCCAAGATCTTTAACGAGTTGAAGGGGGCTTTTTTCCTCGGGCGTCATCGCCATTGAATGCCGCTCACCAGCAGCCATCATCAGAACCGGCAACTTGATTGTGTCGAGTTTCTCTCGGTCAAAGAATCGGAAATTGTCGGCATTGATGTGTGCAAGTTTCGCGCTGTCTTTCACAACGATGTATGCCGCCCGATTGATGTATCGAACCACATTCCATGCCGTAGGTACGAGCCGCTCACTCGAGCCGGCTTTTGCCTTGGGAACGCCGGTTGTGTATGCTAGATAAAACTCACCTGGGAGCCCCGGCAGCTTACGCACTGGCAGTTTGAACGTGTCCTTGGCCAGTTTCTCCACGTAGAGCTCAACGGCTGCCTCAGGGCTTGCTGAGCCCCCTGCAAGAAAGCCGACCATACTGGTCTGAATGCGAAATTCCTGAGACTGCATTCTGCCCATAGCTCCATCGGCGTCAAAGGCTCCGTAGGAGGTTACCCAGAAGCGACCGTTTTGACCGAGATTGCCGAGCACAGGATGTTCGCCGTTCACAGGGTCATCTTGAAACGCATCGCCTTCAACCGTCCAGCAGGCCAACGATCCTATCTCAAAATCCCAGTTCTCTCCCGGACAGATCTCTGTTAGCTCGGGAACTACGGCCGCCCGAATTCGCCGGTCAGCAGGCAACGTGTCGTTCACGAGGGGCCTGTAGACAAACGTCCACACTTCGCTGACTCCGAGGTTGATGATAGACGAACCACTCTGTTCATACGCGGAGATCACCCACGCGTACTTCTGACCCACGGTGAAACGACGGGCAGAAACCGGATACTGGTAGATCGTTCTGTTGAGGTCTCTGATATCGAGAAACGCCGGGTTGCGTTGAGTAGCATCTTGTGGCGTTTGGGTAGCAAAGATCTCATGAATGCGGAGTTGATAGAGAATGCGTTGCCCCGGACCCGGAGGTACAGATGACATCCACGTGAACACAGGGTATCCACCGGGCACTTCCGACTCGTCGGGCGGAGCAATGAGAATTGGCTGAGAGAGACGATTGACCGTTGTGAACTTGCAGTCCTTTCCCAGGATCTGATCCGACTCTGCACTGATCACTTCACAGCAGATCTGATAATCGCCTGTTGGCACGGTGCCAGTGCGGAGCAGTGCATCCCGGTACTTCTGATTGTATTGGTCCACCTTGATCGGCTGCACCTGAGAACCCGTGACCACAATGGTGCCTACTGGAATCTCGAAGATCTTTGTTGTGGCGTCCGCAATAATGCCGTCTGGGATGGATGTCTCCTCTGCTGTGCCATGTAAATACACACGAACTGGACGTCCGGAAGTGTTTGTGAGCTGCACCTTCCATAAATCCGCAACGCGGAGCTGGTTGGGAGGGGGCTGACTGAGGCGCACACTGACCATCTCAGGCGACTGTCCTCGAATGCCTAGTGCGCTTACCAGAAGCACTACTGCGAGCGAAACATAAAGACGAACCATCGGGCTACCCTCCCCGAAAATGAAACCAGGCGATGTGACACCACAGACGCTGGTGAGGTTCCAAACATACGCGTTGAAACTATACTTGGAACAAACCTTTTATTTGTCCCGTCGATAGCGTTGTTTTGCGGTCTGACTTTCGGCGTCATGTACCAAGGGAGAGGTGGGACTATGAACCGACAACGGTTGTCGCTTGCGTCACTTAAGCGTGCGCAGGTTCCGCGGATTCCGATCGAGACCCGCACTACGGCCTCCCTCGTTCATCAACCAGAGGCTTTCAGCCTTACCCGCCGGCATGCGATCAAACTCGCTGGCGCTCTTACTCTTGCGGCCGGCCCGTTGGTAAACGCAGTTCACGCAGCCGTCAGCACGTCGTATCAGATGCTTCGTAAAGGCAAGCGCGTTGTTTTTCTTGTTGCCGGCATAGAACGTTGGTCCGTGGATCCTGACCTCTTTGACGGATTACCATTTGTTGATGTGGCAGAAACGGACGCTGGAATCGTTGTCCATCTGCGCAACGCGTTGTTTCCGGGTACACAGATCCGCGCCGATGTTGAGGCACATATTACGCGCGGCATAAGCGCGCAGGCAACCTTCCGATTTGCGTCATTCGGAAATACAGAGAGTGTTGACTTTGTATCGTGGCTATTGGACAACACAACAGCAAACTTCTATCGCACGTCCGCGCTGCAATCTCGTCTTGGAGATGGCAATGCTGTAGCAATTGGCGCAGGGTCTGCAACGTTTCGTCCGTCGTGGACAATATCGTTTGCGGCAGCCACGATGCTCACTACTGACGGGCGGACATTGTTTGGGAAGAAGTTCGCACTCATGACTCTTGCCAAAAGTGCGCCCTCTCTCACGATGGGCGCGAATGGGAGCCGATCTTTTGTTCGACTTGATCGCGGCAGTGAGAAATGGGATGTCCGCGTAGATGCAACTGGACTTGCTGATTGGCAACTCGTGAGCAATGACGAGTCGTTCGATGCATGCTCTGTAGAGATCACCAGCGAGGGCCGGTCAACGGGAATGTTGGAGTCGGGCCGCGAAGGCGCAACGTCCATGAACGTGGCGGAAGCAGGTATCAATCTACCATTGCGTGATCTGCGATATGCGTGGACAGACACGGAGAAGGGGCGCCACGAAGGCCTCGTAGCCCGTTATGCTCGCAATGCACAGTGGTCACACATCGAAGGCGTTTCTGTTGAACTTGGAGACAGTGAAGGTATCCCACCTTTGGAGATCGAGCGTCGAGGCAATGAGATTACCCGTTTCATCGTAGCTCCCGGTCTCAAGCGATATTCGATCCCGGTCTCCGGCGCAGTTACAGAGCCTACAACCACGCATCCGCTCTATCAGCTCGCCTTGCTGACGAGTGCCGTGAAAACGTCAGCGCTTCCGAAGTCGCAGATTCACCTCGCATCGCTGCAGGTGGACTTCAAACAGCAGATGTCCGTGCAGTCGCAGGTGAAGGATGCAACGATCACGAGCAAGGTGAAGAAGTCGCTTGGCAATATCGGCAAGGTCAAGTTCAAAATGCCGAGCAACCCACGCGTTACGGTCATCAGACCCGACGACATGCTTGTTCTCACGTTTGAGTTTCAGGGCATCACGCTGAACAAGGCCGGCGGCACATTCTCTGCGAGCGGAGCCGGGTCAAAACTTATCGTTCATTTTCAACCGCAACACATTGCAGAGCGTGCGTTCTTTTACACGCAGAACAAACCAAAAGACAACTCATCGTATCCGCCGGCCGACGCATCAAAAAAGACAAGTAGTGATGAGCCCCTTCTCGATCCTCCGATCGATGCAGCCATGGCGCATCCTTCTCGCCTTGTGTTTCAGTTGCCGGGTGGATACACGGGCTCGTACAGCATAGAAGGACTTCTCGACTGGTCGAAGTTCACTCTCGCCGTGTCGCCGAGTGCGAAGCCCCCTGACATGCCATTCGTAATGGGCGCATTGGCAAAGAGCACGTACCTGAAATTTGGGTCGTATGCAGATGTTGAGAAGAAGGATGCAAAAGCCACAACGCTTCTCGTAAAGTCAAAGGGATTCGCCTCAAAGAAGTACTCGTTCAATTCCGGCGCTTCGAGTAGGCTTACCTCCAGGAGCGCCAAGGTCAAGGAATCATTTGAGACGCAAGCGGATCTTGCTACATCTCTCAGCGAATCCACGATCAATGAGATCGTGTCATACTATAACGCGAAGCCCCCTATTAAGTGGCCCGACCTCGATGAAACTGCTATCGAATATCCGTATCGACTTTTCTTGTCGCCCAATAAGTATGCAGGTTTTGCGCACAGAAAAGATAGCGGACTCTCTAAGGACCAACGTCGTGCGGAACTTTGGCATACACGTCTTGGCGTTCGTCACACAGACGGAACTGTAAACGAATATTCCGAATACTTCCGCACTGTAAGGGCTATCTGGTCACCCGACTATGGGACTGCACGTACAATGCAGCCCCTTTATAAAGAGCGACCTTTTCGGACATCGCTTAATCGCCGTGATCGCAGTGAGATCGTAGATCTTACATCCAACTACAACATGATCAAGACCGAGCCGGAGCCGGTAAAGGTAAAACGGCTCATGCTCACTTCCCTTGGCGCATGGATGGATGGTACGGGATCGTGGGATCCTGCCGCATCCGATGACTTGGAAGTAGAATCATGGGTCCAACGCGGCGCACAGGGCAGAGACAGCTTTGTTCGTGTTGCCTACAAGGGATATCTCTTTCCGTTTGGAAACCGCGCCACACTCGTTAAGGAAACGGAACGCAAGTTCGTTCGCACACCTCGCGGAGACATGGCTGCCTATCTCATGCAGCGGATGTTCATCATGCTCCGTGAACCAACGCGAGAGTTTCCGGCTGACGGTCTCACAGGCATGGATCATCAAGGTAGAGAGTTGCCATTCCGGCGCATCACGATCACCACGAAGGTGACACCGAATCTCGAACTGCCGAAGCCCCTTATCGCATCGCAACCAACATTGTTCTCCGGAAATAGCTTCTGGCCGATGTTCACCATTGGAGGTGGTTCACCACAAGATGTATTGTGGAACTGTGTCGGTACTGACTGGGACAACAACACCATTCAATTCAGTATACCTCTCACCTTCATCACGTCGCCGGATGCAGCTGGCCCTACAAGTCCAGCAGCACTTCAAACGTTCACCGGTGTTAAGGGTGGTGCTAACAAGCCCGACTCCTACATCAATCTGATGTCTCGTCGAACGATAAACTTGAGCGGACAGAAAGTTGCCTTTGCTCCTTCGATCAAACGCGGCGACACTGCACTACCCACTCAAGAGTTTTTCTTGATGGGGTATTCGAACGACTCCATCCCTGTTGAAACACCAAGATTCTTTCCGCGCATGGAGAAGTCCACAGTGCGGATCGAAAAGGTACAAGAGTTGTTAGGAACGAGCGGCAGTAACACAGTTGAGTTCTATGAGAAGTATTTAGCACACGCGTTTGAAGCCGGCGCTGCCGTTGCCAAGGGGGCACCTGTTAACGTAGCCGACATTAAGAATCCGTCGCAAATGTTCCTTGCTCTTAAGGATTCATTGCAGATGGACTTCGGTGCTCAGTCGGACAAGGCCGGCGGCCTTGCTGCACCGAGCATTGGCGTTGACGCGTTGTCACGCCTCATGGGTCCGATCCAGGGAAAAGTAAACGACCTTGCGAACTCTGCAGCTGCCGTCGGGAACTTCGATCCGATGCAGTACTTCGAAGGTCTGCTCAAGAGCAAGATCCTCGGAGACATCACACTCAAGGATATCCTGAGTTTTGTGCAAGGCATCCTGAATAATCTCGATAAGATGCCGGGTCTCGACAAGAAGGATGACTTCGGAATTAAGGACGACATCAATGATATCAAGGCAAAGGCAGATGATCTAAAAGCGGAGGCAAACAAACTTGCCGGCGATGTTGCTGCCGAAGTGAACGCAGCGAAGGATGCACTGAAGGCAGAGGTCGACGCAGTAAAGGCTGAGATTCAGAGCTACGTGACTGCGGGAAAGAAAGCTGCGGAAGATCGCGTCAAGGAGTGGAAGAAACGGATCGAAGACAAGGCCAATGAACTAAAGTCAGAGATTGAAAAAGCCTTGGAGCCCCTTATCGAGGCGGGTAACGAAGCTGCAAACAAGTACAAGGAAGTGGCGGGCAATCTTGAGTCGTTGAAGAAAGGACTGCAGCTCGTCTACGAATGGCAAACAGAGATCAAAGGCTCGCCAGGCAACATCCTAATGCCTCGCGATCCGTCGGCTACCAATAAAGATGACAAAGCGTTCCTCTATCTCAAGGCTGAGTTCATCAAGAAGCTCAACCTGGATCCACCGGAGGTAAAACTCTACGGATCGCTCTCGAACTTCATCATCAATCTCATTGGCGATGGTGCGGCACAGTTCCTCATCATCACGTTCAACAAGATCTCCTTCTCGGCAAAGATCGGCGAGAAACCATCGATCAACCCGGACATCAAGAGCGTAGAGTTTGCTGGTCCGCTATCGTTCGTCAATAAGCTCAAGGATCTCATTCCCAAGGGTGGTGGTGGCGGTGGCGTTGGGTTCTCATTTGACTTCAGCGTACTTCCAACGGGCATCACCGCTTCGATGACGATCGGCTTGCCGAACGTGACAGTAGGTGTGTTCTCCTTGCAGAACATGGCCTTCCTCATGAGCATCACGATACCATTTGATGGTCGCCCCTTCTCCGCCTATTTCGCGTTCTGCACAAAGGATAATCCGTTCCGCCTGACAATTATGATGTTTGCAGGGGGCGGATTCTTCGGCATAGAGATCACACCATCGGGTGTGCGCATGCTTGAGGCCGCGTTCGAATTTGGAGGCAACTTCGCATTCGATTGCGGGATAGCATCTGGCGGCGCAAGCGTGATGGCCGGCATCTATTACAAGCTTGAGCAGAAAGAGATCGAAGGCAAGCTTGTGAGTCAATCGGAGCTTACCGGCTATTTCCGACTGACAGGAAACCTTTCCGTTCTCGGTCTCATCCACATCAATTTGTTGTTTGAGTTGAAACTCACATGGCAAAGCAACGGCAAGGTCTTTGGTGTTGCTACCATCGAAGTAGAGATCGAGATATTGTTCTTCAGCTTTAGCGTAGGCGTTACCGTAGAACGTCAACTAAAGGGCTCCGACGGCGATCCGACATTCAAGGACGCACTACCAGAGCCATCGCTCTGGGAACTCTATTGTTCAAGTTTTGACTATGAGGAGGCCTGATATCATGGCTACACAGGAACTCCAATGGATCGCAATACCGTATGACGTTGAACAACGCAGCGGAAGAACGTACCTCTCCGTAGCGATCAGCGTTACACCAAAGCTGCAAGAAGCAACTACTGCCCCTCGTACTTTGAACGACTATCCGGACTGGCTGAATTGGCCGGAAACGTTGAAAGGTATCAAGGTCACTCTCGACTTCGACGGCATCAAGGTAAAGCCGACGGATCAAACGCAGAAGGATGATGCTGCGGACTCGGAAACGTGGAAGGCGATCTTTGCGCCAACAACGCTTGTGCGCCCATTTGAGTATCGCCCGTTCACCGATTTTCAGGTAGTATCATTCCCAGTGAAGAACGTGATGGACTCGGTCAACGCCGCATACGTCACGCTTGCAAAGGAATTTTCTACAGCTCCAAAAATTGACGTTGTCCTATCGAAGTTCAAGAAGACAAAGTCCAACTTTGGAGTTCTAACTGAGCTGCCCAAGGTAATGGATCTGATGAAAGATCTTACACCAACAGATGAAGACGAAGCGGGTCTGCGTCAGCTCAAGAGTTCATGGGAGTCTCAGGGCATGGCGAACACTGCGAAGCGGATGAATGAAGGTGACACAGCAAAGGGAGCCGTCCGTGAGATCAATAAGCGTCCAATAGAGGTTCCATCAAAGGCTGAGCGGATGTTGTTTCGGCCCGTCGATTACGATAAGCCCGTAGGTGGACTCTTGATGGCAGAGATCTTCCACACGGCGAGAAACTACAGTGTAGACAAACCCGGACTCAAAAAGGGTGATAAGATTCAGCGTCGCGTTGGTCGCCCAAAGATCGCACGGCCCACCTACGACTTTCATCAGGTGATCTCGTTTATGCGCGAGTATCCGATCATGCTTCGCAAGCTGGGTCTTGTTCAGCATGTGGAGTTCGAGATTCCATCGGGCTTCACTGACGTCAGCCGTCTACGTTGCCTCGTTGATTTCCCGTCACCCAAGACTCCAGGCACTAAGAATACAACGCCATGGGTAGCATACCGACTCGACCGCGTAGGTGCTCCTGAGTATTGGCAGTTCCTTCCTCGCCCCCTACCGGATTCTGAGATAAGGGGGGCTGTTCTTTGTCTGGACGATGCAAGTCATTTTGACATCATCCAAATTGATGTTGATGCTGCAGCGCTTAAGACGCTGCAATACACGCGTGGCATGCTGCACCGATTGAAGATGACCTTTGATACTCTTGATTCTGCGTCGGATGCAACACCACCGGCAGTGCGCGGAACAGGACTGCAATTGATCCGCGTCAACCGCGGATTAAAGCTTGCAAAGTCTCTTATTCGCAGCGCGCAGAATTACAACAAACTTGTCACTGACACAGAAGTCAATCTCTACGCAGACGATCTCTTGCGTGGCTTCAGAATTGACGTCTGGGACGATGTTTCAAAGAAGTGGCATTCGTTGATGAGACGCAACGCTACGTACACGTTCCCGAATGCCACCGGCGACTTAAAGACCAAGGGCGTTTCCGTTGCAGACGAAGAGGGAGTGATGACCTTCGGTGCTTCACGTCCTGTTGGCTCCGACGACACGCCATCCTTGCGTTCGCTGTACGCTCACGAAACCGTGATGCAATGGGAAGGCTGGAGTCTTGTTGCGCCGTTGATCGGTCAGCACATCGGAACAGAAGATGAGATCGCGCCCGACACAAAGAAGCAATCGCCTCCATCTGACTACGACTATCAGATTGAATCCAGCATTACCGTTATGAAGGGCTCCCTGCCTCGACTACGGTACGGCAGGGGCTATCGGATGCGTGCACGCGTGGTGGACGCGCTGGGTAACGGTCCTCATTTGAACGAGATCGCCCCCGATGACATTTCATGCACAACTGCGCTTGTGCGTTACCTGCGCTGGGACCCGATCGTATCGCCGATACTTGCGCTGAAGAGACACCCGATAGAGGGCGAGTCTCTGGAGCGAATGGTCATCCGCAATTACAATGCTAGTGAGAACGATGCTGATGAAGTTCCTACAACAGAGGCTTCAGAACGTCACGTCTATCCTCCCCTTGCCGCTCAACAAACGTGCGAGCGCCACGGATTCTTTGATGTTACTCCAAAGGGGAAACTCAAGGGCGACGTGCCGACCTACGACCTGATCGTAAAGAAGAGCGGGCAGCTTCCAACTCGTTGGTACACTCGCACAGTTACCGGAGATCTTAAGCCGGAAGCAACGGACAACGTGCCACCCGCAGGCGACGCACGAGAAAATGCGATCAACTACCCATACGTTCCTGGTCCGTCAGCAGTTCCGCCATATTTGCCAGATCCGCTGGCGCGTGGCTTTACGCTTTCCGGTGTTCCTGGTGTTACAGCGAGTCAGCTCATGGAGGTCACTCTCGCTGGCGTGAATATGGCGAGTGTCGCATCAGCCTCCGGCGTCGTTACCGTGGTCTTTGACGGGATTGACGTATGGCCCGAGATACGTAGCATCATTATCAAGCTCGCAGAAGGATCCGGTGCTCCCACGTGGGATCTTGGACAGCGCACATTAACTATCATGCTTCCTAAGGGCGAGCAAGCAAAGATCTTGTTCAGTAGCTCACTTGGCGAGAAACAAACTGAAGCAGATCAGAATCTGGACTTACTCGGGCACAAGGGAACCTTACAAGCGGCGGGCATTGCCGGAGCTGCACTCGCAGCTGCATCGCGAGGACTTTCGTGGCTGATAACACCGGGCCGAGTTTTGAATCTTGTGCACGCAACCCAGAAGCCCCTTAAAAAACCAGAAGTGAAAGCGGCGGTGGTTGCGCTTCGTGAATTCGGTGGAACGAATGCAACGATCAACATCAGCGACACCTACGTTCATGGTCGAACAACGCAGAAGATCGACATGAATACAGAGTGGATGATGAAGGAAGACAATCTTAACAAGCCTGGACCAGAAGAACTTCAGCAGCGATCGTACTTTTATGACCAGCATGTGGAAGACCGCGCAGTAGACAAGCTCATGGCGGAGAAGACACAGGAGTTTGGCGATACAAAGCATCGTCATGTTACATACGTCCCTACGGCCACTACCCTGTTCCGAGAGTACATGCCGGAGTCGATCAATAAGGATCAAGCAAACCTTACACGCAAGGGCGTAGGCAAGGCACTCCACATTCTTAGCTCTAAGCGTCCTGATGCTGTAAAACTCTTGTATGTGATACCATCATTCACGTGGGTAGAAAACGAAAAAGTTCTTACTGGCAACGTCGTAACATCTACACGTAAGGGTGGCGGTCTGCGTATTTGGATGGAGCGCACGTGGTACTCATCCGGCAATGAGGAGATGGTTGGGATTGTTCTGTACACGGGCCAGAAGTTCACACCTGGAACCGGCGGAGGTGGAGGCGGCGGTAAGGACTTCAAGGGAACGCTATATCTCAAGGACGGAGGAGCACTTGCCACGAAGGGCACCGTCCTAGGATCGATGGCGCTCTCGAAAGTCGACATTCCGGAGAGCCACACGCCGTACGTAACGCAATGGGGTCTTGATCCGATCTGGTTGAGCGCTCCAACACCGTCTGATTCAACACCTCTTGCCGCAAACTTTGCCGATGCAGATGTGATTCAAAGCGGAGTTTCTCTTGAGGAGCTTGGTGTTACAGAACGATTCACCGTGGTGGCCTACAAGCCACACTATGATACCGAGCGTCAACTATGGTTCTGTGACGTTACCATCAACCCTGGTGAGTCGTACTATCCATTCATCCGCCTCCACCCGACCGTCAAGCAACGGCATCGATCGACGCCGATGGTTCTACGATCAACGTGCAAGTAGTTGGGCCTACATATCGAATCAACACCACGGGTCAAACAGGCAGTGAGATTGAGGTGACCATCGAGAAGCGGAACCCATCTGAAGGTGGCGACGATCTTGGGTGGACGCCCGTAGTGTCACAGCGCATTGACCGTATTCCCGCCGCAAACATGTGGGGCGGTACTCTTCGTGTTGATGGCGGCGTTCTCGGTACGCAGCATCGCGTTGTGATCAAGGAGTACGAACAGTTCTTCTCTGACCCACTCGACAACCGCCTACGCGCACTCAGTCTTGGCAACAAGAATGCTGATGGAGGGGGCGATATGGACTTCACCCTCGACAAACGCATTGTCTATGCAGACGTGTTGCCGTTGTATTAACGTCTGGCTTTAGTCTGACGATTACGTGCTTACTGAGATCGATATGATCACTCTGTCTCCGGGAGAGTATGGCTCCCGGCGTGAAGTTGCGTAGCGACGTCAATGTACCATTCTCGGATCAGGCCAAAACGCACATAAGCGACAAGGTCCTTGAATTCTCTTTTCGTGACGACCTGCTCTGTCATAGAATACGTCCTTAACCAGCTTGAAGACTGAAGAATCGTAGCAAGCTAGGAACTTTATACCGTATTAACACATAAGGCGGATCAGTATCCGTAGTATGCTGTTTCGCGTTCATCGTCGTGGTGAATCGTCCTCGGTTAGAATGTCTTGCCTCACGCACCGACTGTCGAATAAAGGTTTTGTCAAGGTATCTGCAAGTTGAAATCGCTGTAACATTGACACAGATTTTCCGGCCGTCTACAATTGACTGCTACACCCGAAGGAAATAAGAAAATGATAAACATTAAAACGATTATCGCTGCAATACTATCGTTGATCTTAGCAGCCACCTCCATGCAAGCCCAGACATTACCTAGAGTGGGGCAAGTGTTGTGGGAGGTTAGCAATCCGTACCCGACTGGTGGGATAGCCTTGGCCGAAGGTGCGGGACTTTTGTTTGGCGGTGCGCAAGATGAACGCATCTACGTGCTTGACGCAAAGACCGGAGAAGCTCGTGACACAATCAAGATGAGTGACTGGTCCAATGGCAAGGCTAGTGACCGGTTTAGCGCAGTAGTAGACATCTCGTGCTCTCGTGACGGTAAGGTACTTGCGTTGATTGTTGCCAGAAATGAGAAAGTCTGCAAAGTTCTGTTGATGGACTACCCGTCCAAGCGTATTATCAAGGACAGCATGTTCTACGGCAGTGGCTTCGGGGCAGACTGGGGGGGGGTGCGCGTGAAGGTCTCGCCGTCGGGGCGCTATGTGATTGTGCCGGACTCAACAAGGTCGGTAAGCGTGCCGAACTACTTCTATTACCAGATGAGGTTGCATGACTTGCAAGAAGATACATCGTATCTCGTTGACGCAAGATCATACTACCGTTGCGACTTCGATGATGCAGAGCATCAAATGGTTTTCGTATCAAGTGGCAGCATCGGCAGTGTCAGTGCCCGCAATCGTGTTTCGATTGCAACGATAGGAAACGGCGCACCAACTTTTCGGCATACCAAGGAATGTGGCTTCTGTGCTGTCTCGGGAGACGGACGCCACGTTATGGCCTCAGGCTATGGTTTGCCAATAGGCTTCGGCCCCGACCCCGTCACAGGCCCCCGAGCCAGCGTCACAGAGATCGAAACGGGCAAGGTGATCTGGTCTATTACGGGAGATTTTACGGGGGAGAATGATGACGACTTTCAAAACCCTTCATGGTCCAAGGACGCGGCCCGCTTCTTCTGCTTGCGAGACTCAAAGCAGATTCCAGCAGATTGGCGCGGATTCGTTTTCTACAATGTTGGAGACTCGGTCCCCTTAAACAAAATGAGTGACACAAGTAAGTTTTTCGGCAACTCGTGGTCCGTATATGCTGGCGCCACAAACAACTCGGCTCTCACCATCGGTTTCACCAATGGCCGTGGGGAAGGTGGCTTACGCGCCGAGAGTTTGATTCCGAGTACTTCTAGCGTTCCCGACTTCAAAGCAAGTCAGGACAGTAATACGGTGTACCCTAATCCGATGACGGGCGTTATTACGGTAACATGCCCGGGCAAGGAAGCCACAACGTGGGTATTGTTCTCGGTTGATGGCAGAGAAGTAGCTCGCGGCGCGCTCGCTCCCACACCTGTGCGAGAAAAAATAGCCTACACGTTTGTAGTGCCTGCTTCTGTTGGTTCAGGAGCGTACGTATTGCAGCTACGAAGCCAGACAAAACCACTATGTTCAAAAAAAGTGGTGGTGCAATGAGGACGCCGATTGTAGTATTGTGTCTGCTAATGGGCACTGCTGCCTTGTACGCTCAGCCCCGCCCTGCGCCCTTGCCTTCGCTTGGCTGGAAGCCAGGGGCAACATACGTTCCGCCGCATACGAACACAGCCTACACGGCAGCGCGAGAAGCGGTCGTCGATTTCGCGGAAGCAGATTTCAGCTTCGGCTGGAATTGGGCCGCGCCACGGAGCAAACTCGGCGAGCGCTTCAGAGGAAGGCGCTGGCACGTCTCTGATTACTTTGACGCGTTTCACAACGGTCCCACGCATCCCGACGACATGCAGGCGATATTCGACTCAACATACTTCCCCGGAATCCAACTCGTGTCCGTTGTTCGTGGGGTGACGGACGCACGACCTGGTATGACTATAGAGACCAACCCTTCGGAAGCTCCTGCCGTGGAGTTCGCGCCGTGGCTCAATTTTAACTCGGCAACGAACGATGTCGATCTGGAGCCTACGGACGCCACGGGCTCTGTCTTTGGTTTTGCAGATCGCTTTCGGGGAACGCGCACAGGTGACGGTTCTACAACACCGTATGGACTGACCCTCGTCAGGGACCAAATAGAGGTACTGACCCGCACCTCACCTCCCTCAACACGTTCATCCTTCGCGTAGCGGTCACGCTACGCAGGACTGAGGCAAACCCTGCAGGCTCTGATCCAGACAACATCATCCTGCGCATCAGACTGCCGTATGAAATTGGCACAGCTTCCATACCGGTAAACCCCGCCAGTCGTACTCGTTTTATCGAGTTCAACCGTCTACCGGCAAACGTACCGCCACCCTTGCACAATGCAGGCACATTTACTGAAGGAGGTGCAATTGTGCCTAGTGGCAGATTGTCAGAAAGACCAACATTAGCATTGCCACTCACCGACCACACCACGGAATTCCTCATCCGCCGCAACATGCTGCCACCGCTTGGTGACGCAGACGGAGAGCTGGTGACTCTCTGGGCCGAGTTTTTATGCGATAGTGGAGCAGTTAATAACGGAGACCGCAACAACGTCCAGGTACGTGCCAACAGCGGAAAGACTGCACTGCCTGACGTGATGAGCCACCTTGGAATTGAGGTCTTTCACAACCAAGACGTTGCATCTGGTTTGGGCGTAGAGATTCGCTCTCTTCGGATTGAGACACCGCATGCCACGGACGTTTTGTTTGGTGACTTTGACAATCAGATCCAAGATTCTGTCAACTTGTATCTAGACCGTGTTGCAACGCGATTAAACTTGGATGACCCCGCACACAATTTTACAACCCGCGTAGGCGTGGGCGGCAATCCTCCTGCGCGCATTTGGCGCTTCTATGGCAGGGACGAAGCCGAGATCATGCACTGGCTTGTGTTTCGGCGCGTTAACATCTTGCTCGACACCACACTGATCACCGAGGTAGGTGCGCAGAACTCCGTAAAACAGCAGCACTGCCTATTACAATCCACGTTCTGGCAAGGCGCGGGTTTTAACACAAGCCATGACATCGCCGGCTATGATATACAGAGGGGCTATGACAGAGGCGGAGCACTGCCGTTTGCAAAGAATACGGGCGAAACGGACGCGCAGTATGACGCGCGACTTAGGCCATGGTTTGAGAGGAACCTCAACCAACGGGCAGGGCTGAAGTATGGCATGGTAAACATGCGCTTTCCGCAGCCTTCGAATCAATGGCCACTGCCGCTACTTTCGGACGCACCAAACACAGGGACGGCGTTTCAGGATGACCCTGAAACATTTTTAGAGTTCCGCCCCAAAGACCCTCATCCCAACCCATTGCCAGCGACCGCGGATTCTCTTGCACTACTGCTAGAGAATGTATCCGGACAAAACGGCGGCATACAGGGGTCCTTAGAGGCTATGCTGTGCATTGCATTCATGCCGGAGCCCGGTCTGCTCTTTGGACAGAACTTCTCACATCCGGGAAGGTACACTCCTTGGATCTCCAATGTCTGGCCGCAGATGTACCTGCGTACTCTTGCCGGCAACGGTGCTGAGCAGCCCATGCATCATTGGGCGGCCTACCTAAATAACAGAGCCAAGAGCGGTCCTGAGATGCGCCTTAGCTACTGGATGCCACTGGTGCTTGGCGCAAAAGGTTTCATGGTCTACAAAGGAATCTCTGGCACCGAGGACGGCCAAGCGCTGGCCGCGGTACCGAATACTGCGCCGCGTTTTAAGGCAGGTGGCACAGAAGAAGACGTGCGCAACTATGAAACGGGAATTCAATGGACGCCTCCACTGTTTCCTCTTGCATCTTTTACCGCATCAACGGCCAATCAGGTCATCAATGATGAAGCATTCGGTCCAGATTATCTGGTGCAAACAGACCCAACGAACTGCACTGCGTTTCTTATGGATGACTCGCTCAACGCCGCCACTGGGCTTGAGGAAGTCGCACGAAGGCTTAACAATAACGCAGCACCTGCGGGCGGTGTTTCACGCATATTCATGGGCATGAGAGGAATGCGTCAAACACTAGCCGAAGTATCGGACCAGGTAGAAAACATGCGCAGCTCGCTAGGGCGCACACCTATTGCAACTACCACCCCGACCGCCTTGCATCCACTCATGAACCTGCGCCTGCAAGGTTGGTGGGGCAAAGGCTTCGGAGTCATCAACCTTGAGCATCCAAATAACACAGGATGTCTAAACCGAGTGTTCGGCTCAACAATTTCCACACGAATGAAAACCCGTCACCCACGGCGAAGGATATACGTGGGAACGGGCACAGATATACATGGTCATCTAAACAACGATTCACTAGGCTACTATAACTATGAGCCTTATGATTCAAGCTTTGTTGATCTTACACTGCACGCCTTTGCCGGTGAGGAATCCATGCTGAACCGCTGGGTGATCGGAGTACTCAACAGGCGCACCGATCCACGCATGATGGCTCATGGACAGGCGTTCAATACCTCGCCCGATACGATCACTACAGCACAGTGGCATTTTGTAACGCATAACGATTGGAATGACAGCACGACTGCTCATCCGGAAGAACGCTATGCGCAGCGCGGCGCGCGCGAAATCACCGTACCGTTTTCGTATCAGCACATCGATGGACGCTACCGTCTGCTTCGAGTGCGTGAACTCGGTGGCGGCATCGACACCGTGATCGGCCAAGACAGAGAGCTATCGATCAACATGCTCCCGGGCGAAGGCAAGATGCTTCAAGTTGACGTGTTGGCCGCCGATGAGCGAGGCATAGCGCGCGGGTGGCTTTCGCACAACACGCAGCGCAAGATGGTAGTGTTTCCGGCCTTTGCAGGTCTTGATACTGTTGTCAGGGTTCATCCGGATTCTTCAACCAACTGTTCGGACGCCACACTTGTTCTTATGAAGCACAACGATACTGTGCGCTATCACATGGTGTATCACAGGCGTTTGAATCCTGATCCTCAAGTGGGTCCTAATGTGTTGTCAGTGTATTACCGCCGAAGTTTCCCTCTCTACTCTTCTGGAGGCTCGGAAGCTACATTCTCAGCCGGTGGTGACGTGCAGTGGGAAGAAGAAATTCGGCTAAACGACTTTATCGTCCCCACTGAGCGCCTGCAAGGTACGCCCTCGTGCGGCTACCCGTCAATTGTTGTTCGCTTTGACCGCCAGAGCGGTGTGTCAAAGGCATACGTGGTCTATGCATGTGAAAACACCGTGGCACCGGGGCCGAACATCCCTGACATTTCTATTTGTGAAGCACAGTTGTGGGCAGATGCTCCCACTCGAGCAGATCAGGATGCCAACTACCGCACATTGGCGCTGGGATCGCGAGTGATCGACGAGGTGTACTCCAGTACAAATCAAAATTGTGTTAACGAATATCCCTACGCCTCACGTCTTGACTTCTGGGGAACGCCAGTTATCAACGCATCACATTTGGGCAACTACTACGCCTGGAGTGACTTCCAGCGCGGCATCGTCTACGGCTTTAAGCAGCCTCATGAACGCGCCTTTGTGCTGCCGCAGCTTCAATCGATTCGGCTTGGCCCTAACACGATCTCGAAGCCGATGTATCCAACGCTCAACAGTTACTCTCGTCTAGAGATCGGCGAAGAAGACTGCGCTTTGGCGTGGCAGGACGGCACACCTAATACGTTCGGATGTGACTGGGGCAACAAGATTTACTATACGCATCTTCGATCTAACGCAGGCGTGCTCAGACGTGAACTGGGCTACAACGATAAAGTGCCAATCACAGTTCTGCCATTGTTTGATAACAAACGCGTAGCGCTCATCTACCAAGGAAACGCCAATGACTATGTTGGGAAGCCTACGATCTACCGCTCGCTTACAGACTATGACCAATCGGGGTTTCATAGCCCGCAGGGATTTATCGACTCCGTGGGGCTCATTAATCACAAGGCCGACAGGATTGCTTGGACGTATAACGCGCACCAGCCGCAGAGTAATCCGCCCGCGTGGGGAGCCTCGATGATCGGCAGACGGGCCGTTGACGGTATTGAAGACTTGCCATGCAAGGGACGAGACACCACGCGCCTATGGACCAACGCACCGGGCTTTGTCTTTTCGATGCTCTCGCTTGAAAATCCTGAACTATCACTTGGAGAACAAAAAACCGTGTATGGCGGAGCGCCCCGCCCGCAGTCCTGGGACTATGACGACAGCAGCATGGTGATGTGCTTTGATGAGAAACCGCAGTTTGGCTTTAATGACGGTAAACTGTGGCAGATAAATTTCGGCTGGGACCTTATGGGCTCACCCGGTATGTCGGCCATGTGGGATCCGGCGCTAACGAGCAGAGCCATCGTCAGGCTGATCACCGAAAGAGGACGTCACCATCACTCTGCGGCCAAGCACTCAGCGTCGCGCTATCATGGACTTACGATGGGCAGACGTATTTATGAGCAGTGGCCTTTCGTTGATGGCACCTATCAGCAGGCTCCGTCTATCGGCAGGTCTTCAGAAGGTTTCTATAAGGTAACAGCAGCAGAAGACAAAGAAGACCAACCCGGATATCAGTTATCTCGCACGTTCTTGGGCTACCGGGGCGAAGGCTTCGATGCCATGATGTCACGCATTTTGGTTGATGGGCAAGAACTCGAAATGAGTTTGGAAGCGCCGATAACAACATACGCACGCGATCACGCTCAAAGAGTTCAGAGCACCTGGTTTGAACTTCCTGAGATCGGTGACTTGGGATTATCGTCGATCGCTAGCGGTGAATCAGCAGAAAATGCCGAGGCTTGGCTTGAACGCAAGAGTGACGGCGCCGTGCTACCGCTGAATCTCTTTGCGCCACAGTACACCAACATGAAGGCCACCGCCAACAAGACAACCGATTTTCAGTGGCGATTTGTAAGTACAAAGTCAGAGCAATACCGGTTCGTGTTGGAATGCACGGACGAGGATGCCGGAATTGCAACGGACATCGAATTGGAGCCAACGCCCGTAGGTGCAAGGCAGGGCAAGACACAAGAAGTGTCAAGAGTGCTGGATCTGAGAAAGATGAAGACCATTGAGGCTTCTGGCCAAGGGTTCACAGAGAATACCATCGAAGTGATTCCGCAGCCGGCATCAGAATTGGTGACCGTGTTGATTGCTGCAAGTAATAGTGGCAATCTTGCCCAAGCAGAACCTACCATCACAGATCTTATCGTTACAGATCTGGCGGGCAGAGAAGTGCTTCGCACAATGATCAAACTCAGCACGACGGGGTTGAGCATTGCCGGTCTTGACGTGTCAACGCTCCCTGTTGGAGTCTATAGCGTGTCTGTTGGGAGTTCAAACACAAGAGCGTTGATGCGTGTTGCTAGGTGATACAGAGTCTTAAACGTCAATTTCCGGAACCAAGGAGCGATGCTACCTAAGGGTTGAATGTGAAGAGAAAGAAGTGGATATTGCCGTCGAAATAGAACTTGAACCGAACTTCGAAATGGCTACGTCAAGTATTATGGAGATGGTCATGAAAATTCTCAAATGGGTCGGTATCGTTCTTGCCTGCATCGCCGCCATCATTTTTATTGGCGGACTTCTTCTTTCTGACAAGGGGCATGTGGCTCGGACAGGCCATGTGGATGCATCCCCACGTCAGGCGTATGAACTGGTCAACGACCTCAGCCTCGTCAAGAGCTGGTCACCGTGGCTAGCCATGGACACAAATGCCGTGCTCACCTTCTCAGGTCCGCACTCCGGAGTTGGTGCCAAGTATACATGGGTCAGTGACAAGCTCGACAAGGGATCGTACACCATTAAAACATCATCACCAGAGAAGATCGAGATCGACCTTGTCTTCGGCAACATGGGTCCGGCGCTTGCAACATTCACATTCACACCCAAAGATAATGGCACCGAGGTAACGTGGACGTTGGATACAGATGCAAAGGGCAACATCATATCGCGTTGGTTCAATGTTGTTCTTGATTTGATGGTAGGCCCTGACTTTGAAAAAGGTATTGACAACATGTCGGCACCAGCAAAGAAGATCGTCATGGGTAAGATCGTTCAAATGGAGGAGTACACGTGCGAGGGCGGGTTCGGACTTGGGATTCGGTCCACTATTAATGCCTTGGAAATCGGTACCACTCTAGCACGCAGCTATGGCGCAATCATGCAGTTCATGGCTCAGAATGCCATCACCATGGATGGCTACCCAATGGCCATCTACCATAGTTGGGATGGCAAGACTACAGACATGGAAGCAGTAATCCCCATCAAGTCCCCTGTAAAAGGCAACGCATCGATTCATCCCGTCATCCTCGGTAAGGGCCCAATGATCATTGCCCACTACTACGGCCCGTATGAAAAGAGCGAGATGGCGCATGATGCATGCCTGAAATGGCTCAAAGACCACGGCAAGACAGCCGTAGGAGCCCCTTTTGAGGAGTATGTTTCCGACCCCGCATCGGAGAAGGATCCGTCGAAATGGCTAACGAAGGTGTACTATAGCTACCGGTAGAATGCATTTGTAGCGCGATAGCATGCTATCGCGCTACCCTCCGTAACTTCGTCCATGTCGTTTTCTTCTTGGCCTTTCAGGGTCTTTGTTGCGCTCTTCGCCCTTGGTGGCGTGATTTGGCTTGGAGCAAGTGTTGCACGAATGGTTGTCGGGTTTGACGTTTTTGTACCCGGTACGCTCGTGTTTAAGCCAACACAGTCGGAATCTGTCCGCCTGCATACCATCTGGCTTTTTACCTTGTTAGGGGGCTGGACAGGTTGGTCCTTCCTCACATGCACAGTTGGAGGAGTGGGCACAGCGATCCTGGTGCGCAGATCGTTCAAGACGCATGGGTGGTTGCTTATGTCGGCTATCCTGCTCGTGCTCTTGATTCCCGTACAAGCCTATGTCGCCTGGGAAGACTATCAGCTTTGGACCTTCTTTGACAGAACAACGGGAATGCCGTTCGCGCAGCCAGCGGAGATCATCGGCGTGTTCCTTCATCGGTACACAAATACGGCTGTAAACGTCATGCTTGGAATGTCGCTCTTTGCGGCACTTACGATCATCTTGTTCTGCACCATTCGCCCCTTACAGAAACCCTTAACGGACAGCACCGCATCATGAAGGCAGAAAAGCTTCTCGAAGAACTCATGGAACTGGCAAAGACATTGGACTACAACGTACGTCGCGAATCGGGTACATTCCGTGGTGGCGCCTGTGTAGTGCATGAGCAGCGACTCATCATCCTCAACCGCTCGATGCCGTTGGAAGCGGCGGCTGTAATCCTGGCGCGTGCGTTGAGCAGACTCATTCCGGATGACCAGTTCATGAAGCCTGCAGTGCGTGAGATCATTGAGCGAGAGCGTGCGTACACGGCCGCACATCCCGACGTTACGTTCCAACCTACGCCAACAGAGGTAGCGTGACGCGTTGCGCAACAGTTGCCCTCGTTGGAAGACCCAACGCCGGAAAATCCACGTTGATGAATGCCATCCTTGGCATGCACTTAAGCATCGTCACAAATAAACCTCAGACCACGCGCAAGCGCGTATTGGGCATTCATACAGAAGGCGACACGCAGCTGATTTTTCTTGACACTCCTGGACTTCTTGCACCGAAGTATCGGATGCAAAAACATATGATGTCATATGTTGATGAGTCGCTCGATGCCGCCGACATCATTTGCATTATCGTAGACGTAAAGAAGGCCTTTGAACGCGGGAATGTCATCGACCCCATGTGGTCGGAAGAGATCACAAAACGCAAGACCCCCGTTATTCTCGTCCTCAATAAGATGGACATGCTTGGTGTTCCCAAGGAGGCAATGGTTCTTATTGAGCAAGCGCGATTGAGCGGACTTTTTACGCAAGCAATTGCGATCAGCGCAAAAGACAACTCCTTTGTTGTTGACCTCATTGCAATGTTGAGTGAGTTAGCACCGGAAAATCCTTTTGAGTACGACTCCGAAATCGTCTCCGATCAAACGGAGCGTTTCTTCGTAGCAGAGTTTATCCGAGAAGCTATTTTTAAGCAGTTTTCCGAAGAGATCCCCTACGCTGCTGATGTTTCGATAACCGACTTCAAAGAGCGCGAAGAAGGCACCAAGGGCAAATGGTACATCGCAGCCGATATTGTTGTTGAGCGCGAGAACCAAAAGGCCATCCTCATCGGTGCCAAGGGCAGCGCCTTGAAGCAGGTTGGTGAGGCGTCCAGAGCCACTATTGAAGCCCATCTCGGCAAGCCCGTCTTCCTAGAACTCTACGTCAAGGTCCGCAACGACTGGCGCAATGACCGCACGCAACTGGCAAGTCTTGGGTATTGAACCCAATACGGGCGAGCACTATCCGTTATCTTTGCGGTCTATGCCCTCCACGCACCACATATTCCTGACCCTTTTCGCCCTTTTCGCTTTTTCGCTCTTCTCCTGCTCTTCTGCTGAGGAAGCTCGTAAGCAACGAACGGTGGATGACGTGTGGGTGATTGCCAAAAAGTCGTATGATGATGGCGATTGGCTAGACGCACAAGCACAATTGGATGTGATAAAGCTCCAGTACCCGGCTTCTCAGTACGCAGACGACGCGCAGTTCTACCTGGCGGAGATCAATTTTGAACGGGGCGAATTTATCCTTGCAGCGTTTAACTATGGTCTCATACGAAGGTCGTATCCGTCGAGCGAGTTTGTGAAACGGGCTATGTATAAAACCGGACTGTGCTACGATAAGATGTCGCTTCCGGCGGACCGCGACCAAGAGAATACACGCAAGGCTCTCCAGGCCTACTCGGATTTCCAGGCGATGTTCATGAGTGACTCACTTGCGCACGAAGCAGCGATTCGAACACGCGTCCTACGCGATAGATTGGCAGAACGCAATTGGCTCATTGCCGAACACTACATGAAGACGCTGGCACGTAGGGCTGCGGCTGTGCATTTGGATGCGATCATCGACGACTACCCGGATTCTAAATGGCTTGAAAGCGCAATGGTTCTTAAACTGAAGATCCTCACCTTTCAAGAGAAGAACGACGACGCACGGTCTCTCATCGCCTACTATCGTCGAGCGATCAAGGAACCGAAGATGAAGGCAGAAGTTGACGAATACGAAAAGGAACTACCATGAAGACCCCAGCTGACAGCGTGGTTATTATGACCGAGCTTGTCCTGCCGAACGACACGAACTTCCTCGGGAATCTCCTTGGTGGTAGACTCATGCATTGGATTGACATTGCGGCTGCGTTAAGCGCTCAACGGCATTGCAACAAGGTATGTGTTACAGCATCTGTGGACGAGATCAGCTTCAAAGAGCCTATCAAACTTGGTCACGTAGTCCACATCCGCTCCGTGCTTACGCGCGCGTTTCGCACGTCCATGGAGATCTATGTAGAGGTGGATCGCGAGGATCCAATTCACGGGACACGCACGAGTACATCAGAAGCATTCCTCACGTTTGTTGCCATCGATCAATATGGGAAGCCCCTTCCCGCACCTGAGTTGGAGCCGGTCACTGAGGAAGAGAAATTGCGCTTTGAAGAAGCTGCGATCAGGCGCGAAAATCGATTGAAGGCACGCGAAACGATGAAGGCCTTGCGCGGATGATCCGACACGTTCTCGTTGGCATTCTCTTGTCGGCGTCGCTATGTCTGGCGCAGGATGAGCTACCAACGGTACGAATGATTCGCGCCTATGGCGGCACCAATGAGCAACTTCCGCCTATTGTTATGCTCGACAGCGAGGCAGAGCATGAGGTGGGCTCGCCATTCGCAACGGTAGAATTTGATCTAGCGGCAAACACGATACCCAATGTGTATGCGCGCGCTACGCATTGCACCGCCGATTGGCGTCCGGATGACAACGGATTCTTAGCCGACATAACCAATCGAACCAGCCTCGTGAATTGGTCGCTCGCCCCAGAGCGATCCAAGTACTACCGCTATCGTGGTAAGATCAAGATTCCCAACGAACAAACAACGTTGAAGTTCAGTGGCAATTGGCTGATCACGATCTACGATCTGAATACGGATGCCCCGATCGCCCAGACGCGAATCTTTGCCGTGAACAAACGTGCAGCTATGCAGTTGGCCTTTATGACCGACTTCTACGAGCCCAAGAAGCGCGTGAGTTCTATTGCGTACACGATTGAGGCAACCGTAACTGAGCGCACAGGGAAACTCCTCACCAACAACCTTCATACGGTAACATACTACCGTAATCATCGATGGAATGAGCCATTCATTGTCTCCGATCAGGTGTCAACCGATCTCAACCCGCGAGGTGTGGGGAATGCAATCGTTGGTATTCTTCAAGGGGGCAAGGTGTTTCGCATCTCTCGCTTGCCGGCGCAGAACGAGTATCGCGTGCTCGACCTCACAGATCTTTCCCGATTCCCTTTTACCGGTCAGCCCGTTCGCATGCCCTTGAGCGACCTACGTCGCAACGGCATGTTCATTCAGAAGTCGGACGATGGGGCTCTCATCACCGACATGGTTTCGGGCTATAATGATGAGTACGTACCGGTAGAGATCAACCTCGATCCCGCACCGGGTGGCGCAAGTGAGGACGACGTGTTTGTTGTAGGGTCGTTCAACAACTGGAAGCCCGACAGAACCTGGATGATGCACTACGACGAAGAACTGCGCCTCTACCGATGTCGCAATTGGCTCCGTCGCGGTCGACAAGACTATCTCTATGCAACGGGGCGCCTCAGTGCAGACAGCGACGAGATCCTCGATCTCTCCTTTGAAGAGTTCGAAGGCAACACTGCATCGGCCAGCAACAGCTTTGTGGCCTTTGCCTATTACCGCGAGTTCGACTTTGGTGGCTATGACGGCATCGTAGCAGTAACGGCTAGTAATATCTACACGAATGGGCGGTAGCATCGGGCTAAAGAACGCACGCGTCATCCCGACGAGCCCAGCGAGGAGGGACCTCCACCGTATCTCCGTAACTCCGTATCTCCGTAACTTTCTCCCATCCATGAGCAGACACAACGAACAGACAGATCCGTTAGCACGCACCGACGAAGACGTTGAGGCGGCGTTGCGCCCCACTACGTTTGCGGACTTCACAGGACAGCCCAAGATCGTTGAGAATCTCAAGATCTTTATTGCTGCTGCCAAGGGAAGGGGCGAGGCACTTGACCATGTTCTCTTGACCGGTCCGCCCGGACTTGGCAAGACCACGCTCTCGCACATCATCGCACGGGAGATGGGCGCGCACATCAAGATCACCTCTGGTCCTGTCCTCGAAAAACCGGGCGACCTTGCGGGATTACTAACCAGTCTTGAAGAGGGCGATATTCTCTTCATCGACGAGATTCATCGGCTGTCTCCCGTTGTAGAAGAGTATCTCTACTCGGCGATGGAAGATTTCCGTCTCGACATCATGATCGATTCTGGTCCGGCAGCACGCTCCATTCAACTGGCTGTGCCACGCTTCACGCTCATCGGTGCCACCACACGGCAAGGATTGCTCACAGCCCCCTTACGCTCACGTTTCGGCATCACCAATCGACTCGACTACTACAACGCCGAAGACCTTGCACGAGTGATCGTTCGAAGCGCATCGTTACTCAATGCTGATATCGATGTGGAAGGGGCTAACGAGTTAGCAAGACGTGCTCGGGGAACCCCACGGATTGCGAATCGACTTCTACGACGCACGCGGGACTTCGCAGATATCAAGGGCACGGGAGTTGTAACGCTCGAGATAGCACGGTTGGCATTGCAGGCATTGGATGTGGATGAGTTTGGTCTCGACGAGATGGATGCACGCATCATCTCCGCCCTTATCGAGAAGTTCGCGGGCGGTCCGGTTGGCATTTCCACCCTCGCCGTTGCCGTTGGTGAAGAGCCCGGTACACTTGAAGAGGTGTATGAACCGTTTCTTATCCAGCAGGGATTCTTACAACGGACACCAAGAGGGCGCATTGCTACGCCCCTTGCCTACCGTCACCTGGGACTCTCTGCTCCATTACCCGACATTCCGCTCTTCAACGGAGACAATCCATGATCTCTAGAGTTGTTTTCATTCTGTTGTTATCTACGGGGCTCCTGTCCGCACAAACGTCAACCCAGACGCCTAAGACCCTCATCGGCACACCAACTCGCGTAGTGCTTAGCACAAAGAACATGTTGCAGTCGATGGCGTGGTGGACGAAAATGGGGTTTTCGCCAGTGTCGCGCCCAACGGATAAGATCGATTCAGCAATAACTCTCTTTGACGGTCAAGTAGTGATCACGCTGGTAAAGACATCACAGCCGTCACCCGTTCTCGTCTATCGTTGCGAGAACATCAAGAGCCTTAAGGCAAAGCTTGACTCGCTAACAATCGCATCAACGTATGATGTTGAGGGTCCGAGTTTCAGCGAGCTACGCCTTCGTTCACCAAACAACGTCTACCTTGCTTTGCGTCCTGAGACCCTGGAAGAGGATTACAAGAAAGTGATTGCCCTCAATCCTATGTGTGGCAAGCTCACGGAGTTTAGCGCTGCAGCGTCCAAGGTCAAACCCGAGCGACAGTACTGGGAGGACCTGGGATTTGTTGTTGTGCGCGGTGATTCGATTCCCTACGAGTTTGTGAACATGGGTGATGGCCACATTGAGATCGGCATCCACCTGGACAGAGACATTGTGTCAACAGCGTTCACGTATTTCATGCCTGATATGGAGAAGCGGATCGAGAACCTGAGGACCAGCGGCATCTTCCCCGTAGAAGAGATTCCTACCGCCGATAATCGCAAGGCGAACGCTATCTACGAGTCTCCAGATGGTCAGCTCGTGTTTTTGTTCGAGGGGACGAAGTAGGAAAAACTATCTTTGCCCACTATGAGCAAAGAGATCACACCCCGCGCCGACGATTATTCACAATGGTACATTGACCTTGTCCGCAAAGCGGGCTTGGCAGATTATTCAGCCGTTAAGGGCTGCATGGTCATCAAGCCGTATGGCTTTGGGATCTGGGAGAACATGCGCGATCAGCTCGATCGCATGTTCAAGGATACCGGACACGTCAACGCCTACTTCCCCTTGCTGATTCCAAAGAGCTTCTTGAGCAAGGAAGCAGCACACATCGAGGGCTTTGCCAAGGAATGTGCCGTTGTTACGCACTATCGTTTGAAAAATTCAGATGATGGTACGGGGCTTATCGTTGACCCGGAAGCCAAGCTCGAAGAAGAACTGATCATCCGTCCTACGTCTGAGACCATCATCTGGAGCACGTACAAGGAATGGATTCAGTCGTACCGCGATCTGCCCCTTCTCATCAATCAGTGGGCAAATGTTGTACGGTGGGAGATGCGCACGCGACTCTTCTTGCGCACAACGGAGTTTCTCTGGCAAGAAGGTCATACAGCGCACGCAACTCGTGATGAAGCCATCGAGGAAACGATAAAGATGCTTGATGTGTACGCTACGTTTGCTGAGGAGTGGATGGCACTTCCGGTGATCAAGGGTGTAAAGACAGCAAACGAACGATTCCCCGGCGCAGAAGACACGTATTGCATCGAAGCTCTCATGCAAGATGGCAAGGCACTACAGGCCGGCACGTCACACTTCCTCGGTCAAAGTTTTGCAAAAGCCTTTGATGTGCAATTCACAACAAAAGAAGGCACGTTGGAATATGTGTGGGCGTCGTCATGGGGCGTATCTACGCGACTCATGGGCGCACTGGTGATGGCGCATTCTGATGACGAGGGCCTTATCGTACCGCCAAGGCTTGCCTCTACGCAAGTAGTGATCATACCAATACCGAAGCCCCTTCCCGAACTCACTGAAGTAGCGGATAGAATAGCTGGCGAGTTGCGCGCACGAGGCATTCGCGTAAAGATCGACAACGACGATCAGAACCGTCCGGGTTTCAAATTCGCTGAGTATGAGAAACTGGGCATTCCTGTACGTCTTGGCCTTGGTGCTCGTGATCTTGCTGCCGGCACCATCGAGGTTGCACGAAGAGACACGCGCGAAAAGTCAAGCGTTGCCGTCGATGGGATTGCTGACTACGTTGCAGCACTTCTCGAAGAGATCCAACAGAACATGCTCACACGTGCACGTGCATTCCGCGATGAGCACATCACTCGCGTGGATACGTGGGAAGACTTCATCAGCGTCCTCGATACCAAGACCGGTTTTGTGAGTGCACATTGGGATGGTACACCGGAGACAGAAGACCTTATCAAGGAAGAAACCAAGGCCACAATCCGCTGTATTCCGCTCGATAACTCACAAGAAGTTGGCGTGTGCATTAAGTCCGGCAAGCCAAGTACACAAAGAGTGTTGTTTGCAAGAGCGTATTAACTACCAGTTACTAGGTACGAGTTACCAGTTACTATTTACGAGAGTTGTAACTCGTACCTCGTCACTAGTAACTATGGCTTTACTGTGTGTTGGCTGCACCTCCATCTCCACACTCCCGGATACTGACATCTACCTTGCCGATCTTGATCGAACATCAATGACCGTCTCTCATGTTCGGAACGTCACTCAGCGGACGGGATATGACAACCAGCCGGCGTTCACTGCCGATGGGAATGCATTATTGTTTGTGTCGGACAGGAGTGGGTCTACAGACGTCTATCGGTACGATATCCTTACATCGTTAACGACGCAGATAACAGACACGCGAGAGTCTGAGTTTTCGCCGACGCCTATGACCGATGGCAAGAGTTTCTCTGCTATTCGTGTTGGACTACCAGATGACACAACCGAGGCGTATACAGAGTCACAACAACTCTGGCGTTATGATCTCACCGGTAAACCTATTGCACCTATTCTTGGAACACGTCGCGTTGGCTACCATTGCTGGCTCGACGACGGGCTAGTTGCGTTGTTCATTGTTGGAGATGACAAAAAGGGGCTCCCCCATCGCCTTGTTGCAACCGACCTTGCATCACGCCAGACGGTTGACCTTGCATCCAACATTGGCCGCACCATAAAACGAATGCCCGACGGAAGATTGTCGTTCGTTGACAAGTCGGACTCAACGAAATGGATGTTTTCGACCATAGCACAGGGTGACGCCAAACCAACACCGTTGATCGCCGCACCACTTGGCAGTGAAGACTTCTGTTGGCTGCAGGACGGCACAATGATATGTGTACGTGGCAATACGCTCGTACAATGGAAGACGGGCACAACAACATTCACACCGTTTGCTACCCTTGCAGATCTCGTTGGCACCATTGTTCGCATTACCGTCAACGACGATGACACACGAATCGCCTTCGTGCTCGTAAAGCCCCCTATGCCATCGAAGTAACTAGTAACTTTGCACATGGAAGTAAAAGACAGTATCGGCAACGTGCTCGCAACAGGCGACACGATCAAGGTCATCAAAGACCTCAAGGTTGGCGGCACCAGCGTAACGCTCAAAGGTGGCCAAGTGATTAAGAAGATCCGCGTAACGGACGATCCCGAACACATCGACTGCAAGGTGGATGGAATCAAGATCGCCGTCAAGGTTGAGTTCGTCCGCAAGGTGTCGTGAATCGTCATTCGTAATTCGTCATTCGTGATTCGTCATTCGTCATTCGTCATTCGTCATCCGTCATTCGTAACTAGTAACTAGTAACTCGTAACTAGTAACTCTCTACCTCTCTCCTAGCTTCCGAATCTCCACTTCTTCCAGCACGCGATCGAAGAACATGATATCGTCCAGTGCGCCGCGAAAGCCATTGATGCTTTGCGAATACTCCGTGCGAATTTTCCCGATCATGATCGGCTCTGTAGATGTTGTCGGACCGCCTTTCGAGGCGAACTTTCGAGCAGGAATGCGACCTCCATCAACGTAGAGATTCAGTTGAGTGCTGTCGACCGTTATCAGCACATGATGCCACAGAGTATCGATGCGTGACTCGGTGTCTACGCGAGTGGAGTTGTTGAAATTGCTTCGAAAGTAGCCCGCACACAAGTGCTGATTTTCAAAAAAGACGGACCAACCTTCGCCGTACGGATGAAGATACTTCCCGAGGAAGAAGCAAGTGGCGGCAGAGTTTACATCTACCTTCATCCAGAAACTCACGGTCATCGGAAAGGAATTCTGCCATGCGCCGTCGGGAACTGTAGCCGCGTCAGTTGCAGGCTTGAAGAGTCGAGCCCCATTAGCTACTCCGTATCTATCCACACATTCACTCGGTTTTACGTTGCCGTAAACTCCGTGTCGTTGAAACGGACCGGCATCAAAAAGCTGTGCGTTACCGCTATTCATTGGATACCATGCAAGGAGGCCCTTGGTAACGGGAGCAAAGCGTTCGTCTGTTGTTACATCCACTACATAACGCGCTTCTCTTCCCGGCCGTAGGGTAAGATTCGTGGTAAATGACTGCTTCCCGCTTCGCACACCTCGGATGAACATGCTCGAACCAGGCTGCGCCGATGACAGCGTGATTCCGCCTTCAGCATCCGTCAGAATGGCGGATGTCGAGTCAATTCGTATTTCTTGTTCCACAAGCGGCTCTTTGTAGATGCCGTCACGAACGATAATCCGGGCTACCTGTACCATAGTGTCCGTGGGTTGTAGCACCATGCGTACAACAGCGTGCTCGCCTGGTGCAACTCTAAGACGCTGTATGGCTGAGTAGCCGCCTATAACCGCTCTGATGGTATATAGACCGGGTTCCACACTATCGATCACATCGCGACCTTTGAACGTGCGCCCTATTGGCGCTGACAGCTGTAGCTCCACAATGTCAGGTGTGGACCTCTCACCAAGAACCACAGCCTCAATCTGGATCGATCCCCACGCATGAACCGTCATGGGATGAGGCTGGCATCGCATGTATGGGGCTAGGCATAGCGCCAGCCCGAGGATGAAAAGGTATCCGAGGATTTTCTTGATGATCATAATGGCGCTCCGTATTGATGTTGTTATACGGTTGCAACATCAGGACCGGGGAACTCTGAAACACCTAGACAAAACCTTTACAGGGGGCGGCTGACTCTTTCCCTCAATAGTGCGATTTTTGTGAATGGTCATACGAATCCTACTCATCACAGTGTTGGTGATCGCCCCTTGCCAGCTGCTCGCAAACGACAGCCTTGTTGTGCGTGTATCGGGAATGGCGGACATCGTTTTCTCGCACTCATTCGATCACCCACCTAATCACCAGCGCGCATACACACTGCAGCCCTCGAGAAATGATGAATTCGGGTTGATGCTTGGCCACATCGCAATCACAGCAAACTCATCTCGGGTGCGAGGACGATTGGCATTCCAGGAGGGATGGTTCACACGAGTGAACTACACTGGGGCGGACACGTCGTGGAGGTTCATTCAAGAAGCGTCGGCTGGTGTTCGCATTGCAGAGGGGTTGTGGCTTGATGCTGGGATCCTACCTTCGCACATAGGCTATGAGTCAATGGTAGCGCGTGACAATCTCGTGGTCTCTCGGTGTTTCGGTTCCGACTATACGCCGTATTTCGAGACCGGCGCTTCGCTAACGTGGAGTCCCTCATCCGATCTAGCTATAACAGCGGTCGTTGTAAATGGATGGCAAGAGATCGTAGACATCAACGAGAACCTTGCCTTTGGTTCAAAGGTTGTCTTCACGCCGCTCCCAACTTTTACAGTCAATTGGAGCACGTATGTTGGGAACGAACAACCCAGAGGTGCGAAGCCTTTGACCAGATTTTTTAACAACTTCTGGATTGAATGGAAGCCGGCTCCCGACGTTACGATCGTTGGCCTTGCCGACCTTTGCCTTCAAGAAAGTGCGTCCGACAATGCAAACAAGCAGTGGTATCTCGGCTTCATATCTGCCTGGGCATTTCTTCCCGATTGGCGAGTGGCACTGCGAGCAGAACACTATGCGGATCCTGATCACATTTTCGTTACCACTCCTACTGGCTATCACTTTGTTGCCAGTTCTGCTTCGCTTAATGTTGATTTCAGGCCTGATCCTGCGATCTTACTCCGGGGCGAGATTCGGTCAATGTGGGCCGACAACCCCCTGTATCCTTCGTTTGACGGGCACTCTACGTCGGATACCTATGTGACGTTCTCCACGTCCATCGCTCTGGGGGGCTTCGTAACCCCGTAACCCCGCACCACGGTCACGGCA
>JAPLFN010000128.1 GCA_026390655.1 Candidatus Kapaibacterium sp. | reverse complement strand
GCCCCTACAACCCCAACGATCGCATCCAATTCCGGCAATCGTCCAATGCCAACCAATCCCGACGCCAGTTCACCCGTCGCCGGATCGATGATCTCCACACCATCATTTCGGACCTGCTCGATATTGCGCTGTACCGCCGGCTGCAGCCACATGTCGGAATCCATAGCAGGCGAGATGATAAGGGGCGTTCCTGGCGGACGTGATGCGACTACGGTCATCAGAGCAGTGTCGCAGAGCCCCATAGCAAGCCGAGCAAGGGTGGTAGCCGAGCAAGGGGCGATGAGGATCAGATCCGCCCATTGCGCTAGATGCACGTGCCAGGAGCCCCCTTCCTGAATGGACGGGTCATAGGGGTCAATGATTACGGCACTCTGAGACACGGCTTCGAGGGCAAGGGGCGCAACAAACTGCCTGGCAGACGGCGTCATGATCACGCGCACTGTATGACCTGCGCGGATGAGATCGCGCACAAGCCAGGGCGTTTTATACGCCGAGATGCTGCCAGTGATGCCGAGGATGATATTCATGGAGACAAGAAGAGCCATCTCGGACGTACCGGATGGCTCTCGAAATTCTGCAAAAAGGGGAGTTACTCCGCGGTGGACGAAGCGTCCGACCGTAGGTGGATCTGGCCGCTGACCATTTCCTTCATGGCTAGGAACGTTGGCTTCGGAAGAAGATCAAATTCCTTGCTGATAGCTATTTGGTCGGCATTTGGGCCTTCTGCCTCATCCGTGTCCACAATAACGTCTGCAAGACGCTCACTGATCTGAACCCGGATCTGATCATTGATCTGACGTGAGCGTAACCCCATGGCTATGATGGACTTATAGATCGACCCCTTGGCCGACTCGTCCGCACGAACCTTGACTGGATTAACGATATAGGTGCTCATGTAAACCTTTTCTAAGATGCGTTCAAAGGGAGAACCACAAAGATAGCGAAAAGAGAGTTACTAGTTACCAGATACTAGTTACCAGTTACGAGTTACTAGTTACCTCATAGATAAGTAACTCGTACCTCGTAACTAGTAACTGGTAACTCGTAACTGGTAACTCGTAACTATAAAAAAAGCCTTCTCTCTGCTTCCGTGGGCACCCTACACGATTCTCGTTTACCAAACCACCGATAACGGTTTTTTGCAACCCATCGATACACGACATCTCGTAGGGGGCGAGGCACGATGTGTGCGAGGACGCTCATAAACTTCCACCAGCCCCCTAACAGCGAACCTAGGTAGAGGATGGCTGTGCTCTCTTCGAGAACTGTGTTTTGTGCAGTGATAACATACACGGTTGTTGGTGCTTCGATGATATTGTGGCTTCGTAACAATGCCATCACGTTCTCCTGCTGAAACGAACCGAAACGCATGGTGCTGTTCGTGTCGTGACGGACTAAGAAGTCGACAGTGGAATTACACAGAGTGCAAACTCCGTCAAAGATTACTGTGGTGGTTGGTGTTGACATTAGCTGTAACAAAAATGGCGTAAGTTTTGTTATGATAGTAGAAGAAGGTTGAGAGTGTCATTCAACATGAGGAGCCTGCCATGTCAACGCTCACGCTCGATATGTTCACACAAGGTGCCGCCGATATCGAGGCCGCACAGTACCGCATCCTCGCGGCGCTCTCTTCGCTTCGAAAAGACTTTCAACAGAACACTCTCTATCCGGCTCTTGGAGACTTGATCGAACTTTCTACCGTGCTCGAAACGATCAATCGAAATCGAGAGAACTACAGATCCACGTTGCCGCAGACGTTGACAGGTGTGGACCTCGAGAAGAAAGAGTTGATGTTCAATGCGGTTCCTGCCGACGAAGAGTCGATAGAAAATGTGTTTCAACTCTTGGAGTGGGCAGTGCCATACGTCTCTGAACTGACAAATGAAGGCGTGGCAGTGTTTGAATTTGTCCATCAACACCTGTCACTCGATCCGGTTGGCATCATGCCCCTGTACCGTGATGAAGGCTATGTGATCCTTCCGGACCATCATGCCAACCTCGTGCACGTTCTGAAGTATGAACTCTCGTTGTTCTCTGCTGAAACCGAACAGTACCGTGCCATGAAGACGATCGAGGTTGAGACGCATGTTCCTGCATCGATGTTCGAGACCCCGGAGGATCTAAAACTGTCTCTCATGCAGAAGCATCAAGAGATGCCAAATCCGGCCACGTTCCTCATGGACACAGACTTAGACTTCCCGTTTGATATGACCATCCTACCGGTTGCGAAACGCAAGCTTATGAGGCACTTGATCTCGTAAGGCGGGCTACGTAGAAGCCATCGCCACCGTTCTCCCCAGGCAATGTCTGCCAGCTGTTGGCAAGTGTGAAAGGGGCCCCCTCTTCTGATGCGAGAAACGCATTGATGTGGTCGCGGCCTTCAGATGGCAACACACTACATGTAGCATAGACCACAGTGCCTCCAGGCTTAGCTAGGCGGGCATTGCGGCGTAAGATATCTGCCTGGATAGACAACAATTCGAGATATGTCTTCTCTGTGAGCGTACGGAGAATGTCGGGATTGCGACGTAGGACACCGAGTCCGGTACACGGTTCATCGATGAAGACGCCGTCTGCAGTTTCAGCCAATCTCTTGACAACCTTTGTAGAGGTTATCACACGAGGGTCCACAATGTCAACATGGGCGCGGGCAATGCGATGCCGAAGTGCCTGAAGTTTCCCTGCATTAGTGTCGAGCGCAATGATGCGCCCCTTATTCTGCATCGCTGCTGCAAAGAGCAGGGTCTTGCCGCCGGCACCTGCACACGCATCAATGATACGCTGTCCGGGTTGTGCGTTGAGCTCGTGTCCGGCCCGTTGTGACGTTATGTCTTGTTGTTCAAACCAGCCCCATTCGAACGCCTCAGACGCGAAGAGTCCGAACGGTCTGTCGATACGAAGAATCTCGCCTGAAACCCAGAGTGGGTTATAAGCGATGAGTTCGTCATAGCAGTCAACAACGCTAGTACGAAGTGTGTTTACACGAATGAACGTTGGTGCATCAACGAGGAACGACGAAAGCACGCGATCGGTATCATCGCCGTAAGCACTGCGAATGAGCTCGCGGAGAAACGGAGGGACGTCTGCTAGGTTCGGATCGACGATGCCATCGAGAGAGCCGTGTATGGCAGCTTCAATATTGTTGTAGCGAATGGCTTGAAACAACACAGACCGCAGTGTGGTAGCCAGCCCTGGCGCTGGGTGCACTTCGCGGAAAAGATTTTCAATTGCAGTGGAGAGGTGCCGACCAGAAATGACAACGTCATCAAAACTTTGGCGAACAGCATCGTGCAGCGAGGACGGTATGGGCACGATCTAGGCCGTGATAGTGAGAATATTTGTTGTCGAATTAAACGTCGATGCAAAACGAGGGAGATCTGTTGCCCTGCCCGTGATCGGCTGCTGAACAACTGAGCCATCTTTCGACGAGAACATAGACCTGTGACAACCACATATGCAGTTCTCACCTGGTGCAGAAGGTAGTGATACTTCGCACGCCGCATGTGTGCACACCGAGCTAAACACAGCAAAGGTGTTCAGAGCAATGCGAGAGATGAATACAGGGCTACCCCCATTTAGTCCCTCAACAAAGGTAAGTGTGATGCCCCCAACAATCGCTAACTCAGGGGCAGTTGTAACGTCGAAGGTCACTGTTGTTCCGGTGGGTGGCTTCGGCGTCACTTCGTCACGCTCACATGCACTCACAAGCATTGCGATTGCCGGCGCTGAGATCGCAAGACCGATCGAAGCGGCTGCTTTATGGAGAAAAAATCTGCGTGAAGCTTTCGGATCCATGAACGTAACCCTTGAGTTAAACCTTACGGCGAAGTTTCCACCAACCAAACGCAATGAACACAACGGACGTTCCAAGCACAAAGCCATAACATGCGGGAGTAGCCGCCACTGTGCTGTCAAGTGGGAGGAGTCCAAACTTGAAAGCCGGCACATACGCTACATCTCGGCGTGTAGTCCCAAACAATTCGTCTTTAACGATAGTTACAACCTCGTCCTGATCCTTGGTGTAGATCTGCATACCGTCGTTGATCCACACAGCTCCACCGATGAGTGTGGCAAGAATGCCTATGATGATGAGTACACGCCAAAGCATGAAACCTCCGTCAGTAGAAAATGTGCAATTGAACAGCCCACCGAGTGCTAACACCCTGCCTAAACGTGTCCCACAAACGATACTCAGGGCGCACTTCAACGTAGGGCAAGACAAACAATTGAGCGCCAACAATACCGGCGTTGGCGTTGACGGTGCCGGGTGCCTGTGACTGATCTGTGAAGTACCGTTCGTAGCGAACATAGACGGACGCAGCTGAGATCACCTGATACATGAGCTCAGCCATGAAGTTGCGTGACTCAATAACTCCAACATCAAGGAAGCATTGTCGCTCCAGCCCACAGTCGCAAACGTACTCATGATGCTGAAGTCGTTGTTGATTAACACCGACGCTCCAAGCGTTGTGTTGATCGCGTCATCCACGAATCGATCCCAATAGACGGCTCTACCGGTAACTGTGGGAGAATTGCCGCTGATCGCAGATCCCGCCGCCGTCCCATTACTCAATTGCATTTGTGACAGACCCTCGGAGCCAAAAACGCCAGCCTGCACTGTGAGCCACCGCAAACCCTCATACGTAACTTCTGCGCCATACTCCGACCAATCCGGCGCGAGATATGTCTGCCGTGTAGTGGCATTCGTATAACTGTAGGACGCCATTGTATGATCGTCATAGCGAGAGCCGATTGAGGGGCGCATTAGCCCCACTCGGAGCATTGGTAGGTTGACATCGGGCATGAAGAATGCAGACACAGATCCCATGCGCTGTCCCGGATAGACAACGCGCGTGTCCGAGTTAGGACCAGTCCGCAGCGCAGCAAGGTTGAACGACCCTTCGATCTTCACTGCCTTTACCGGAGTGAGGGCGGCATACAACGACGCCTGCATTGGAAAGAACTTCCGTTCTGAGCCCTCGGAAAAACTGCGAGCTGTTTGCACACGAAGGTCCATCCCTAACGAGAGCAAACCACCAAAAAACTGATTCGGCGCATCGTTCGACATCCATTTCGTGATGCCAAGATCATTAGGAACGATACAGACATCGTACCAGCTGTACCAACCCAGTTCGGTGCGGAGTCCACCACCACTTGGGCTGACATGGCAGCTAGAACAACGATTGCCAGTCAACACCGAGAACTGCGGTATTGCAAACGCATCAATGGCAAAGACCATCGCAACTACGCTCAGGATCGCAATTCTATTCATGGTGTGTAATTCTGCCGCAGTTGCTTCAATTTCACCGTTCCAATGCTACGCTCAAAGATCGGCAGATACACCGATTGCTCCGGCTTGAACCAGTTGAGTGTGATGCGGAACATTTTGTTACCCTTTACCGTGAAATATGCACGTGCGGCAACATTGGCAGCAGGGTTGTAGTTGAAGTAGTATGCTTTCTGGCCATCAACATTTGTGCCGGAAGGACTAGCCCCCTGATAACGACCCTTGTTTTGCTCCACGATCTTGTTGAGATCGTTTTGCTTACTCGCATCAAACACATCAACTTGAATCGTACAGTCAAATCGAGAGCCCAAGAAGCTCATTGACGATAGGCCCGACGATTGACCCTTCTTGCCTTCGAAATTCTCAGGGATCTCGATAGAGAAATTAGGTGCGTTATATGAGCGCATTGTTTCTGAAGGGGGCTCAGGGCCTGTTTGTGTGGCGGTATCAGATTTCGCAACCACAACTGGACGTTGTGCGATCTTCACTGACGCGAGGATCTCGCTGAATTCTTTCTGATAGTCCTCATATGTCTTGCCGAAGGCTGCGATCGTAACGATGGTTACGAGCGAATCATTCTCTGCGAAGTAGGTCTCGAGTTGAAACTCTCCGTCCGCTTGGTCGAACTTCACGGCAAGCTTCTTCGCGGGCTTCCCACCAAGTGTTGCTTGTGAAAGCTGATATCTGTCCAGCCCGTCTTCGAATTCCACTTTCGAACGTTTGATCATTGTATCGAGCGAGGGGTTGGTGCTGTCGATAGGAATTACGCGTAGCTCAACCTTAGCACCGCCTTCTCCCTTGCCAAACGACATGAATCGGCTGCCAATTGCGCGCCCTGTAGTGGCCACAACCAGATCGCCCTTACGCTGCTGCGTGTACCAATTGGTTGGCACCTTGATTTCAAACTGCCGAAGATCGTCCTTCACCAGCTTGAGTCCCTCGATGGGTACGGGTGAGGCTTTGTGTGAGCAGCCCGTTACAACAAGTAGGCAGACAAGTGCCGTTGCGATCATGCGTGAAACGTTCATGTACAGATCTCCAAAGTTGAATCGTGTTCTAATTGTTAAGTGCGCCTTCGCTGATCCATTTCCGAATTCCCCGCACCTGAGTCGGGGCAATGCGCTGAGTGAGATTTCCAGCCGGATGATTGAGAATGCCACTCATGATCTGAATGATCAAACTTTCGTCTGGCTTAGAGGGTACCACGAGATTCGGCCTGTCAAACAATACGGTGGAATACGTTGTAAGTCTAATGCCCCCTGCAGCAACCATGTCATTATGACATCCGCCGTTTGCGCACGTTACTGCAAAGTAGGGCTGCACCTGTCCACGGAAACGAACATTTGAATCCGGAAACACAACGTCCTGTGGCTGAGTAACAGTTGCGCCGTCGCAACCTGACAGTGCCAATGCGAACGCCAATGTGGCCGTGACAATGAAGCCTGCAGCCATCAATAACTCTCCTCGGGTCCTGGGAAGGAGTGACCCCGCACATCCGTTACGTAATGCTTCACGGCTGCAGTCATAACCTCATGCAATTCAGCGTAGCGGCGAACAAAGCGTGGTCGGAATTCCGTGGACATCCCCATCATATCAGTCCACACAAGAATCTGTCCGTCACAATGAGGTCCGGCACCAATTCCTATGGTCGGTATCGAGATCTTCGATGTTACTTCGGCGGCAAGCGCTGACGGAACCTTCTCAAGCACGATCGCAAATGCACCCGCAGCTTCAAGAGCTAACGCGTCGTGTAAGATCTCTTCGGCTTCAAGTTGGGTTGCGCCACGTTCCTTGTAAGATCCGAACTGATGTATGCTCTGTGGAGTAAGTCCGAGGTGACCCATAACAGGTATGCCGTTGTCGGTCATGAGCTTCACGGCGGCCCCCTGCGAGTTTCACCGCGCCACTACCGGCTTCCTTCATGAGGCGACCCGCATTACGAAACGCCTCCTGCGGAGAAACCTGATAGCTCATGAACGGCATATCGGTGACAACGATGGCATGCTCAACTACTCGCACTACTGCCTGGGTATGGTAGATCATGTGCTCAAGGGTCACCGGAATCGTTGTGTCGTGACCCTGAATGACGTTCCCGACGGAATCTCCAACGAGCAGCACGTCGATACCAGCCTTATCCAAGATCTCCGCCGTGATTGCATCGTATGCAGTTAGACAGGCAATAGCCTTCCCCGCGGCCTTCATATCGATGAGCCGGCGCGTTGTTACGCGTTTACGAGTTGTAGGGGAAACGGACATGGAGTGTACCTGACGTGAGGGGCAAAGATAACCGTCGCAGAGCTTCCCGTCGTTATCTTATCGTCATGTTTGCGCCCGTGGTCTCCGTTAGGTCCCTCCAGGTGGATGTTCCGCCAGGCAAGGTTGTGACGTTCATTTCGGACGTTCACCTGGGTTTCGGTGACCGAGAGACGGATCAGCGTCGCGAGGAGCTTCTGCTCGACGTGCTTAGAGCCTGTTCGAACACCTCCTCCCACTTGTTCATTGTTGGAGACCTTTTCGACCTTTGGTTCGATTACGGTACAGTAATCCCTAAATGGCACGTGAGGACGCTTGCAGCCCTGCATGAGCTGAGGGCAGGGGGCTTGCCGATAACGTACCTCATTGGCAACCACGACTTTGGACACTACCGATATTTCAAGGATGAGCTGGGAATAGAGATCGAGCGGGGTGATGTAGATGCCCTGATTGCCGGGAAACGTGTGTATATCTGCCACGGCGACGGTAAGGCGCAGAAAGACACCGGCTATCTGGTGCTACGGAGCATTCTCCGCAATCCACTGGCACAGTGGCTCTACCGTTGGATCCACCCAGACTGGGGCGTTCGCCTAGCCTCGTTAACCTCTCACGGCAGTCGCGACTACACTGCAACAAAGGACTATGGGTCTGAGGACGGGCTGCGGCACTTTGCCCTTCAAAAAATCGACGAAGGCTATGATCTCGTGATCATGGGGCACCGTCATCACGCCGCGGTCGAAATTCACAACCATGGCACCTACGTAAATCTTGGACATTGGCTTGATGAAGGCGCCACGTACGGCGTTTTCTCTCCGTTGAACGGAATTCAGCTCATTGAAGTGCCATCAGCCCCCTAAGCTGAAGATCTCTGGCGTATTTTTGCCAGACATATTTGCACGACACGAACTAACGGAGACGTTGTATGAAGAAGATCGGATTGCTATTCGGAATGGAGCAGACGTTTCCGCCGGCATTGGTAGAAGAGATCAATCGACGTGACCAAGGTGTCAGCGCCGAATTTGTCAAGGTTGGCGGAATCACCCTTGAGACGATGTTTGAGTACGATGTTATCCTCGATCGTATTTCACAGGACGTGCCGTTCTATCGTGCTATGCTAAAAGTTGCCGCGCTCAACGGCGTTCGCGTGGTGAACAATCCGTTCTGGTGGTCGGCTGACGACAAGTTTTTTAACTATGCAGTCGCTGATAAGGCTGGCATCCCTGTTCCGAAGACGGTTCTTCTTCCGAGCAAGAGCAACCCACCGGACACAACAGCAGAGTCGTTCCGCAATCTCATGTTCCCGCTCAACTGGCAGGAGATCTTCGATCATATCGGTTTCCCGTCGTATCTGAAGCCATTTGATGGAGGGGGCTGGAAGAACGTCTACAAGGTGGACTCTATAGAAGATTTCTTCAAAGCATATAATGAGACAGCCGATATTGTAATGACGCTACAAGAGGGTATCGACTTCACAGAATATTATCGGTGCTACTGCATCGGCAAAAAGCATGTACATATCATGCCGTACGAGCCACGCAATCCGCATCACCTCCGGTACAAGGCCGACTTTGCACCGACTCCAGAAATGCTCAAGACTCTCGAAGCGCTTTGTATCAAGATCTGTACGATGCTGGGCTACGATTTCAATACCGTTGAGTTCGCCGTTCGTGATGGCATCCCGTATGCAATCGACTACATGAACCCAGCACCTGACGCCGAGCGCACGTCGGTTCAGGAAGACAACTTTCAGTGGGTGCTCAATACGATGGCTACCTATCTCATCGAGCAAGCAAAGAAAGGTCGCGCAGTCCCAGCTGAATATCATTGGAGTCACTTCATCGGCACGGGCGGCACGCAAAAGAAGAAGTAATGTCTCGATTAACATTCGCTGGCCTGGTTCGATCGTTCCGTTCCATACAGCGGCTGTTCGATTCATTTTCAATCGGGGAGCAGCAGAGAATCCTCGCTCAACTTTCAGAGATGTCTTGTGGTACCGTTACAGCAGTAACGATGTACCACGAGGCATTGCTGTATTCCGCGGCATACCCCGGATCTGAAAATGTGAGAGAACAATGTGAGGCAGAGCTGGCCCGTGTCGCTCATCATGTAGCCACTCGAAAAGGACTTGAACGGCGGCGCTATGAGAATAGCGGTATTGCCGGTGCAATTGTTGTTGCGCCGTTAAGTCTTTCGTTGAACAAGTGGCTGGTTCATCGATATCCATCGGAAACGCAGCTCTCATCCGTAAGTGTTAACGAGAAGGTTCTCGTGCAAACACTCGGACATCTGTTTGACCCTGTGGAACAGGAAATGCTTCACGCGGGAAAAACTGCGTGGAAGTATTGGTCAGAGCATATGTCCGGTCAAGGTCGTGATCCCCATCGTATGAAACGATGGATCGTGGAGATGGCGGACAGGCTTCCTGGAAGTACATCCCTTAAGGAATTCGTTTTTGGTCAGTTTGAAACGACCACTGTTTGGTCGACATCTGCAGACGCCCCCTCACTCACGTCGGGCCGAGCTGCCTATGGAGCCCCTTACATACATGAGAAGGGCCTTGAGAGAGTAGTGGATCTTTCTGCGCGCATCGGTGTGAAGCCAAAGCGCGTTGAGCTGACGCCTTCCCAACAAGAAGACCTCGTTGATCTAGCGCGAGGTGTATTGGTAACATTGAATCGTGAGACCGATCCCGTCACGCACGCGAACACGCGCGAGACTGAGTATTACGACATGGGAAGGGGGCTCGGGATAGCGCTGTATGCTATGCAGCCGGACATGAAGATGTCCCTTCAGTCATACATCGGTTTTCTGGTGATGAAGAACCACGTCCCTTGCGCCTACGGTGGTGGTTGGATACTGAACAAAGAATCCTTCTTTGGTGTAAACGTTCTTCCGCCCTTTCGTGGCGGTGAGTCCGCAATGATTGTTGCAGATCTGTTGAGACTCTACCATCACGCATTTAACGCCACAGCATTCAGCGTTGACCCATACCAGATCGGCCACGGCAATCCGGATGGCATCAAGTCTCGCTCATTCTGGTTCTATTATCGGCTGGGCTTCCGCCCTGTGGAACGCGACCTCGCGAAATGCGCGCGCGAAGAGTTCCGTAAGATGAAAACAGAAAGCGGATATCATTCACCCGTTGCTACGTTACAACTTCTTTCCGGCGCTACGATGCGATGGGTGACAGATGATGAGAACCATGAGATACCCTTGACGGCTGACAGATTGGGTGACCTCGTTACGTCATATGTTAACTCGACGTATGAAGGTGACAGACAACTCGCGCTTTTAGAATCATTGCGACTTCTGAACGCCCGCACAGGGAGACGCTATGCGAAGACACACGCGATCACTCGCATTGTGGTTCTGTTACACGCGTGTGGATATTTGACAACGTCAACCAAGGCTCGACTCCGCAAGTTCGTGGAAGACTATACGATGAAGTATGAGAGCGAGAGGGCTTATGTTGCCCTCTCGCAGAAACACCAAGCACTGTTTGCGCGCACTTTGATCACCTATCTCTCTGCAGAAATATGACGCTCCAATTAGACGGATCTACGCTAACGATAGAAGCACTTGCGCGTGCATCGTATAACTGGGAGTTGAAGGTAGCACTTGCACCCGAGGCACGTATACGTGTGGCGGCATCACGTGCAGCCGTCGAACGTTGGATCGCTGAGTCGCGCGTTGTCTATGGAATGACCACCGGATTTGGAGAGTTCTCGAACGTCTTCATTCCACAGGAAGATGTTGAGCGGCTACAAGAGAACCTCATCATCTCGCATAGCGCCGGCATGGGAGAACTTCTCCCACCAGAGATCGTACGCGCAATGATGGTCCTTCGAATCAATGCGCTTGCCAAAGGATTCTCAGGGATTCGCGAGTCAACGCTTGATACACTGATTGCGATGGTCAATGCCGGAATCGTTCCCGCAATACCGGGTCAGGGCTCTGTTGGATCGAGCGGCGACCTAGCTCCTTTATCACATCTGGCACTTTCCCTGATCGGCCGCGGAGAGTGTGTTGTTGACGGCAAGCGCGTTCCAAGCGCTAGCGTGCTTGCACAGCATGGGATAACGCCGGTGCGTCTCGCAGCGAAAGAAGGTCTTGCGTTGATCAATGGTACGCAGATGATGTGCGCATACGGAGCACTAACTATCCATCGTTCGCGAAACATTGCAGCCCTGGCCGACATTGTTGGAGCGCTCTCTACGGATGCGCTACGGGGAACGGACAATGCCTTCGATGAACGACTTCATCTGACACGTCCGCATCCGGGACAGCTGCTATCAGCAAAGAATCTCCGAACGCTTCTCAAGGGAAGCGCGATCCGAGAGTCGCACCGCGCCGGTGATGCAAAGGTGCAGGACGCCTATAGCCTGCGATGTATGCCGCAGGTACATGGTGCTTCGAGAGATACGATCACATATGTGACGTCGGTAGTAGAGCGCGAGATGAACAGTGCAACGGATAATCCATTGATCTTCGCAGACGATGACATTCATATTGAAGGCGGCAATTTCCATGGTCAGCCCCTTGCCCTTGTATTGGACTTTCTGGCGATCGCGCTCGCAGAGTTTGCCAGCATTTCAGAGCGACGCACGGAGCGTCTCGTAAATGCAGCACTTGGTGGACTCCCGCGTTTCCTTACACCAAATGGTGGTTTGAATTCCGGCATGATGATCGCACAATACACTGCTGCCTCGATGGTGAGTGAGAATAAAGTTCTGGCGCATCCGGCAAGTGTTGATAGCATCCCAACATCAGCGAATCAAGAAGACCATAATTCGATGGGAAGTATCGCTGCAAGAAAGCTCTGGACCGTTGTGACGAATGTTGAGAATGTGCTTAGCATAGAAGTGTTGTGTGCCGCACAAGGCATTGAACTCCTTCGCCCCCTTCAGTCGAGTGAACCCCTAGAGCGAGTTGTTGCGTGTGTGCGCACAAAGGTTCCTTTCGCGACTGAAGATCGGGTTCTGTACCATGACATGGAAGCCGTGCGAGCGCTTGTAGCCGATGGCTCCATTGTTGCTTCAGTCGGCATTCAACTTGAGATGTGAGCCTCACTGCTACCATATGGCATGCTCGCTCTCGTGCTGAAATCGAGGAGGAACTCGAAACATCAACCACTCTGGGGCTAGCCTTAGAGGAAGTGCGTATCCGACTTCTGCGAGATGGCGCAAATGAATTGCCGGTTGCTCCTCAAGAGCACCCTATTCTTCGCTTTCTTCGTCAATTACGTGCGCCACTCATCTACATCTTGATCGTTTCCGGAATCATCACAGCCTATCTAGGTGGCATCGCCGATGCGAGCGTCATCATTGGTGTTGTTGTTCTCAACGCCGTCATTGGCTTCTTTCAAGAGGGCAAGGCCATAGCGTCACTTCAGTCCTTGTCGAAAAGCGTTCGTGGAAATGCATCAGTTATTCGAGGGGGCGAGCAACTGCGTGTACCCATGCATGATCTTGCTGCCGGCGACCTTGTTGTTCTTGAGAGTGGCGACCGGGTCCCGGCTGATATGCGGCTCACATGGGTAAAGGACTTTGCGGTTGCTGAGGCATCGCTCACGGGCGAGTCTGTCCCTGTGGACAAGGGCATTGACTCGATCATAGAAAGCACCTCTCTTGCGGACCGAGTGAACATGGCGTATGCCTCTACGGTTGTCACGAGAGGAAGTGCTCGCGGTCTTGTTGTCGCAACGGGTGCGCGAACGGAGCTCGGTAATATCTCGGCATTACTTCGCGACACGCCGTCACTCAGCACCCCGCTAACGCATCAGATAGAGAAGTTCAGCAACGTTCTTCTCTGGGCCATACTAGCTCTCGCCTGCGCAACATTCGTCGTTGGCGTTGCACGAGGAGAAAGCATGGTGGAGATGCTCCTTGCCTCTGTTGCACTGAGCGTTGGTGCTATTCCTGAGGGACTTCCTGCAGCGGTCACAATCATCCTCGCCATCGGTGTTGGCAAGATGACAAGACGGGTACGCTTACGGAAAATCAAATGACCGTTGTGCATGTGTCCACGCTAGGTTCAGACTATAGCGTCACTGGCATCGGTTACCAATCGCAAGGTGAGATTCGCAAACCCAGTGACTACAACGGCGAGAACAACGCAGTTCGTGTTGCAGGTGATGAGAGTCTGTATGAAACGGTGAGGGCCGGCGTACTGTGTTCTACTGCCACAGTAAAGTGTGAAAACGATTTGTGGGAGGCGATAGGAGATCCGACAGAGGCTGCACTTGTGACGCTTGGAGCAAAGGCTAATGTAACGAGAAGCGTGGAGGGCGAACTCTTTCCTCTCATTGATATTCTGCCCTTCTCCAGTGAGAAGCAGTATATGGCCACGCTTCATCACAGACACAGTGGCGCTCGCATCTACATCAAGGGTAGCGTTGAAGCAATAACCCAACGCTGTCTTGCGATGCTCGGACCGGACGGTGAGCACGTACACTATGATCGGGACCGGATACTTCGCGCGGCCGAGCAAATGAGCCTCAACGGCTGGCGCGTACTTGCCTGCGCAATGATGGATCGTGAAGAGCATTTACACGAACTCAATCACGAGGACGTGGGAGGGGGCTTTGTGTTCTGCGGTCTTGTGGGAATGATCGACCCGCCAAGGTTGGAGGCGAAGAACGCAATTGCAGAATGTCAGAAAGCCGGCATACGCGTGAAAATGATCACTGGGGACCATGCGGCCACCGCATCAACCATTGCGCGAGAACTAGGTCTTGTGGGACGGACAAGCGATGGACGGTTGGTTGCATGCATTGGATCTCAGCTCGCTGACATGAGCGATGAAGAGTTTGACGATGTAGCTGAAAACGTTGCCGTCTTTGCTCGAGTGTCACCCGAGCAAAAATTGCGACTTGTTGAATCCATGCAGCGTAGAGGCCACGTCGTTGCGATGACCGGGGATGGTGTAAATGACGCGCCTGCGCTGAAAGCGGCAAACATTGGCGTTGCCATGGGTCAAGGCGGAACGGACGTTGCAAAGGACGCATCATCAATGATCCTCACTGACGACAACTTTGCAACCATTGTTGCAGCAGTGGAGGAAGGACGAACGGTTTATGACAATCTTCTCAAGTTCATTGTGTGGACAATCCCCACCAACCTTGGTGAAGGTCTCGTCATCGTTGCTGCCGTGGCCATGGGTGTGGAGTTGCCCATACTGCCAGTGCAGATACTCTGGATCAACATGACTACAGCCGTCATCCTGGGTCTTCCACTGGCTTTTGAACCCATGGCTCCGGATACAATGATGAAGCCACCACGCGATCCAAAGAAGCCCCTTATCTCGACGACTCTCGTAATGCGAACGTTATTTGTTGGAGCGCTACTGTTAGTTGCGTCTTTCGGTATCTTCCTTTGGGAGATGAAGACCGGTCACCCAATCGGCCAGGCGCGCACTTCTGCAACAAACGCATTTGTCATCATGCAGATGTTCTATCTCTTTAACTGCAGAACGTTGACGTTGTCCAAACGCACAGGGCTTTTTACCAACTTCTTTCTCTGGTACGGAATTGGGATCATGCTCGTACTTCAATTTGCTTTTACGTACGCACCGTTTTTCCACAACTCATTCCACTCACGGCCGGTTGATCTCTCATCATGGGTCATGGTGCTTTGCGGTGGTGTGATCCTCTATGTTCTCGTTGAGATCGAGAAGACGATACGGCGTCGCTACGCCATAGGTACTTCGATCACGAGCACATAGGCGTTGCTATCAGAGGTGATGTCAACAGATGTTGTTTCGACAATGCCCACTGCATCACGTCTTCCAAGCCTTTGTTCACCGATGTGGACAGCCCCCTCAATAACAAAGATGAACACTCCCGTGCCTTCAGCCTGCGACGTGTGAGTGACCGTAGTGTCTGGTGAGAGGACGCCAAGACTTATCCATGCGTTTTGCGTAATCCACAATGGCAGTCCTGCGTCCCGCGGCCCAACTATGGTGTACAGAGTATTCTGTGCAGCATCGTTAATCTCAATCTGATCGTAACGGGGCTCAACATTGCGCTCGTTGGGAATGATCCAGATTTGCAATAGCTTGAGTACATCGGTAGGCGAGCCATTGAATTCGGAGTGAGTAAGTCCTGTACCGGCGGACATAACCTGAACATCTCCCGGATGTAGCCCTTCTTCGTGACCCATACTATCCCTATGCATCACCACGCCCTCTAACGGAATCGTGATGATCTCCATGTTGTTATGAGGGTGGGTACCAAAGCCTTCACCCGGAGCAACAAGATCATCGTTCAACACACGAAGCATCCCAAAATTCATGCTCTCAGGATTGAAGTACTGGCCGAAGCTAAAGGAATGGTACGTATTGAGCCATCCAAAATCGAAGTGGCCACGCTCGGAAGCAGGGAAGAGGGTCATGAGTTACCAGTTACGAGTTACGAGTTACCAGTTACGAGTTACGAAAGGCTTCCTAGCGTCGGGCTTTAGCCCGATGTTACGAATGACTTGGGGTTAGAGTAAGGAGGTCGATGTACTTCACGAAATTATCGAGGAGAGTTCTATACACCTTGATGGTGTTCTCATCAATGAGAAGAAGTCGAACTTGGAGGCAGCCTGGTTGACGAGCAGCTCTGGTTTTGGTAGCACATGGGCGCCGAGGCCATGCATCAAGCGCCGAAGATCTGTTTGGGCGCGCACGGTTCCAAAGTTTCCAGGGCTTGCACCAATGACGGCAACGGGCTTGTCAAGGAAGGGGCGCACTGGACCTCTCGATGCCCAGTCAATCGCATTCTTGAGAACGCCGGTATAGGAGAAGTTGTACTCTGGGGACGCTATTAGCACACCGTCTGCCTCCATGATCTGTTGCTTCAACAACAGCACGGATTCAGGAATGCCTGTTGTCTCGAGGTCGGCATCAAAGAAAGGGATGGTTCGGAGATCTGCAACTGTAAACACTGTGCCCTCTGGCAAGAGTGATTCAGCAGAACGTAGGAGACCGGTATTGATCGACCGTTGGCGAAGAGAGCCGGAAATGGCGAGAATGTTCATAAGATGAGTTACGAGTTACGAGTTACGAGTTACCAGTTACCAGTTACGAGTTACTAGGTACGTTGTTGGGGCGTAGACGGAGCAAATATACAAAAAGTGTGTTATAACACGGATAAATAGTTACGAGTTACGAGTTACGCATTGCGTCGTTCGTAACTGGTAACTAGTAACTGGTAACTCGTAACTAGTAACTATTGGCTTACAACAATCTGCCCCGTCCGTCTTCCCTGTGGAGTATTGACACTGGCCATGTACGTGCCGGCGGCAAGCCCGGAGAGGTCCACACGCTGATCTATTGTGCCATTGGATGCAGTGACCGGAATGGAACGAACTCGTGTGCCATTCATATCAAAGATCTCCAGAGTAGCGGCGCCATCGGGCACGCTTGAGACGCGCACGTTTGCTGCATTACCTGACGGTGCTGGTGATATCGTCATTGGACCAAGTGTGCTTCGTCCTTGAGTAGCGCGTTCACCCATCATGTCATTGTCCATCATCGCCTCTTCTGCCGGGGGCATCGAGCCATCCCAGAGAATGAACTTTAATGCTCCACGCTTGCCGTCTTCACCTAGAATAGGAAGCCCCTTACCGTGCGACCCATTTCCCTGTTTCGATTTGAGCATCTCGCGTGCTTGATCGCGCCATGCCTCAATCTGGTCTTCATTCTTGTCGAAAATAGAACGAAGCTTGTCCTTTGAACGCTTTGCAATTGGCTTCACGCCTTCAACGATGCTTTCCATCGCATCATGATGTTTCTCGCGGAGTGCCTGGATCTTAGAGCGCACGTCATCTCGATCGCCCTTATTCACTGTGCCCTTGAGAGCCTTTATATCACTGCGCATTGCATCCATAAGACGCTTTGCGTCAGCGCGATACGTGTTCAATGTTGCGAGGTCTGTTGCTGAGAGACTAGCATCATATTCTTGATGCCATGCTTTCAATGATGGATACACGTCGCGCTCGAACCATGTACGCATTTGGGTGCGCAGATCTTGTGCGGCTGCGGGTTGAAGTGTAAGCATGGTCATTAGACCGAGTGCTACCAAAATGATTCTCTTCATGACGTTGCCCTTTGTGTTGAATGTGTTTTGCGGCGCCTCAGACCCACGTATCAAGGATACGTTTAACGTCTACTCGGCTTCAAAAGCACGCTTCCGCGCCAAAACGGCTTGACGGCGGACCCGGAGAGCCCCTTTCCCAACCTTTTCCTGAAGAATAATCATCACCTCTGAGAGAGTGCGATAGGGGTGATGAGGGGTGCCCTTGCGTGTGCACTCTGCAGCCAACGTACCTTTTGCAAACACGACGTCTGCAAATTCTACTGCGCAAGAATCAGAACTCCCATCGCCTACGTAGATCGCAATATCGTTGTCGCCTAAACGCGTGATAACAGCATTGCGCTTGCATGAAGCACAGAAACATGCGCATGATTCCGATGCACCGGGAAAAGAAGGGGCGAACGCGATGCCGTTCCAAGTAAGTTGATTGCATGCAACGTCAACGTTCTCTCGTTGACCACTCGCACGGAGAAGGGGCTCTATGTAAACATCAAAGCCATCGCTTACAATGGTAACATCGATGCCGGAACGCTTGCTCCATGTGACGAGAGGGACGAAGCCTGGATCGAGTGACTGTTCGTTTGCGAATGCTTCGAGCGTTGCGGGAGTACAACCTTCTGGCAACAAGGCGACGGATCTTCGATAATACTCTGCAACGGAGAATTCACCGGCGATGAGTTGCGAATGTACTGGTTCAAACGATCCAAAGGTCTGAAAGAGTTTGTCGCCGATATCGCCAATAGAGATCGTGCCGTCGAAATCAAGAAAGAGATGCGTTGCCATTACACTCAGGTGTAGATGAAGAAGCCTCTTCCGGCGGACTTGCCCGTCCAACCCGCACGCATCATCTGCTTTAGCAGTACGCATGGCCGGTAACGTTCCTGCTCGTACTCGCGGCGTAGTCCGTCCAGGATAAGCGTCACGATGCCAATACCGATCTCATCCGCCCAGGCAAGGAGCCCCTTGGGATAGTTGACGCCGAGCTGCATGGCTTTGTCGATGTCTTCCGGAGTTGCCAAGCCTTCCATAACGGCAAAGGCAGCTTCGTTGATGAGCATTGCCAACACACGAACTTGAACCAGTCCAACGCGATCTTCTACACGTTCAACGACATAGCCGAGTCTGCGGAGCAAGGAGAGCGCGTGCTCAATGTGGACGTCCTTCGCGTTGAGACCGGCCGACATGTCGATCGTTGTTGCGCTGGACATTACACTTGGTAACAGACTCACGCCAACGATGCGATCAGGAATGTTCGCTAGCATGCCAAGCTCGGTAGCCGTGTTTGAAAGCACGGACGCGATGACGGTAGCACGCGGATTAACGGAACTCGCCACTTCAACCGTGATCTTCCTATCGAAGTGTGCGCTAATGGACAAATCAACCACGTGGGTAAACTTGCCGGCACTCGTTCGAACATCGCCTATCACCCTATCAGCATATGGGCCATACTCGGCAGCATCAAGTGCAGAGTCCGAAAGTTGAGGATCCACGATATCGAGTTCAACGCCGAGTTCGTCGATCTCGTCCATGGACGGGAGAATGCTGAACGGCACATCGTGTCGATCAAGGATGCCGGCAAACTCCAGAACGAAGTCGGGATCACCGGTAAGGAGTACGTTGAACGTCTCCC
>JAPLFN010000098.1 GCA_026390655.1 Candidatus Kapaibacterium sp. | reverse complement strand
ATCCATTGTTGGATTTGTTGCACGCACCAATGTTGCATAACCCGCCGTTTGTGAAGAATGATCGGGACGCACAGTGTTGCCACTGGCCGCCTTTCCAGCCTTCATTTCAATCACGTGAACCACGTTTTCTGCACGAACACAAATGTCGGCCCGGCCCTGTAAGCCGAACATCGGCGATATGTAGTGGGGCTCAAGCGTAATCACACCAGTTCGGAATGTCTCATACATCATGCGAAGTGCGGGCAACGATGAACGCAACGTTTCGAGCACTTTATCAAACGTGCCTTCTTGTACAGCCGCGGCAAGAGAGAGCGGTCGAGTTTTCAACGAGTCCACGATGATTTCATCGTCAGATAACGAAGGGCGTTGAGCCAGAATATCAAAGGCCGTGTTAACAAGACTACCGGTTAACGCGAGGCTCATTGCCCCTGGGGGACGCATCCGCTTTGTGAGAACCTGGTCGGCCACGATTCCAGATGAAGTGACGAGCTGCGCGGCCTCGGTGACATCAATGATCATCTGCGGCTCGATCACGAGCCACGGTCTGGAGGTAGTACCTACTGACGTTACAATACCCACCTCACGACCAATGAGATCGGGTGATGTGGATAACCATGTGGACAGACCGAGCGAAGCCGTCGGCAACGGGTAGGTGAGAACGCTGTTGCTACTATCTTTAATAACAACCACTTGCGACGCTTCATGAACGTCAACAATACGTCCTATTGTTGTAACAAACGGGTGTGGAAAGTAGCCGAGGTCCACTACTCCGGTTTGATGTCTTTAATGCGAAGTTGAGGTGTGCTCGAGCCGTTAAAGACATTTTCTTCGAGCGTGTAGACCACTGAGAACGGCTTACCGTGACTGCAGTCGTTGATCTTGTCACCGAGATTGAATCCGATCGCATCGATCGCGAAATTCTTTTGCAATGCTCTCAACTTTAGGTGGTTGTTTCCCACAATTTTGACGCCATTGGCTGATACCACATTTTCGGTATGAAACATTGGGCGGTGGTTCTTATATCCATAGGGAGCAAACTGGCTTAAGAACTTGAAAAAATTAGGTGTTAGCTCGTTGAGCTGCAAATCGGCGTCGATAATGATCTCTGGCTTCAGCATGTCTGCGGTCAGAGAGTCAGAGGCGATCTTATCAAACCGTTCGCGCAGTTCAGGTATCCGGTCAACGTGAAGAGAGAGACCTGCTGCATGTCGGTGTCCACCGAACTCGATGATCAAGTCTTCGCATTGTTTCAAAGCTCCATGAATATCAAAGTCCTTCACGGACCGAGCAGACCCTTTAGCTATACCGTCAATTGTGGTTAACATAATTGACGGCACATGAAACCGTTCCACGAGACGAGACGCCACGATACCAATAACGCCTGCATGCCAGTCATTTGAATGGAGAACAAGCGAGCGCCCGCTTCCAGAGATCAGTTGATCTTTGGCCTGTGTTATCGCTTCATCAAATGTATGTTCATCAATCGTTCGGCGTTGGCGATTATCATGCTCAAGTTCTTGAGCAATGCGAAACGCTTTCAGTTCATCGGCCTGGATCATCATCTCTACGGCGCGTTTAGGGTCACCGATACGTCCGGCCGCATTGATGCGCGGAGCCATACCAAAGATGACGCTGGCATTTGTAAGCTCACCGAGGTGCAGGCCAGCACAATCTACGAGGCCTTTAAAACCTGGGCGCGGATAGAGATTCAACAATTCAAGACCGAAATGACTAAGGATCCGATTCTCATCTGCCAAGGGGGCTATGTCAGCCGCAGAGGCAATTGCAACGAAGTCGAGGTATTCGTAGGCCAGTTCCGGGTGACCGTGCCGCGCGGCGAGCGCCTGGAGCAGCTTGAACGCTACGCCACAGGCAGCAAGCCCCTTAAAAGGATAGTTGCATCCTGGCTTTACCGGGTCGAGCAGGGCTAGCGCCTTAGGGATCTCTTCTGCCGCTTGGTGATGATCACAAATCACAACATCGATTCCGACCTCAGCAGCACGATCCACAGCACGGGAAGCTGTTACGCCCACATCCACTGTTACAACGAGTGTAGCGCCTGCAGCGTGCGCACGATCAACAGACAATGGCGTAAAGCCAAAGCCTTCTTCTAGTCTGCTTGGAACGTGATAGTCAGCCTTGGCCCCAATCTTCCGTAGGAAGTGGAGAACCATTGCTGCGCTCGCTGTGCCGTCCACGTCATAATCGCCATGGACCCAAATCAGTTCTTGTGACTCAATTGCTTTATCGATTCGATCAACCGCTAAGTCCATCCCATCCATGAGCCATGGTGAATGCAACTTGTCCAGGGATGGTTCAAAGAACTGCTGGACGGCGTCAACCGTATCTATCCCTCTTCCTACTAAGACCTTAGCGATCGGAAGGGGGACATTCAATTGTGTTATTATCTCTTGGACGGCATTTTCATCTTTACATTCCCGGGTGATCCACCGATAGTTCAACGTGATCCTGTTAATTTGAATTCTAACTGCCTTAAGATACGACTTTGAGGGCACTGCTTTCAAGTTTCATTCCTACAATTCACCAGAAATCCCTCGTGCCCACGAAGAAATCCCCAGAGTCCACAGGTTCAGACGAAGAAGAGGTTCAGTACCGAACAAGAACACGGGAGCATTCAAAGCAAACGGAGCGCACCCATACACGGATCAAACAGGGGAAGATCGTGGGGGAAAAGGGGCTAAAGGGGATCGTTGCAACTCCGATAGGGCCTAAATGGGTTGTGGCCGTGAAGGAAGAGTTTTGGATCTGTTACGTTTCCGGCGTCGTGGATGTACCGCATACATCCACACTGATCGCCGTTGGAGACGTGGTTTGGATCGAGCCTGAGCGCGACAGAACGGAACATGGAGATCTCTCTGCAGCAATCGTCAAGGTTGAAGAACGTACTACGGTCCTCTCTCGCAAGGCGGCAGGGAAGACGCAGCGCGAGCAGGTTCTCGTTGCCAATGTTGAGCAACTTGGGATTGTGATGGCCGTTGCGTTGCCCGACTATAACAAAAGACTGATCGATCGGTATTTGATAGGTGCGGACAAGGGCGATCTTGAACCGTTCATTGTGATCAATAAGTTTGATCTCCTCGACAAAGAGTATTATCAGGACGTGATGGAAGATCTGAAGGTTTACATTGATCAACTGTCAATTCCAACGATCTTCACGAGTTCGAAAACGGGTCAAGGTATGCAAGAGCTTCAAGAGACTTTGGCCGGCCGATCTACACTCCTTACCGGACCATCTGGTGTTGGCAAGTCTTCGCTTATTAATCGATTCACTGATGCACGTCAGCGGGTTGGGGCCATCTCTGAGAAGTATGAGAAGGGGCGTCACACTACAACAGCATCCCTCGTGATTCCATTACCCGGTGGGGGTATAGTTGTGGATTCTCCGGGTATCCGAGAGTTCGGCATTTTTCAACTCGATGCGGCGGAGCTGCCGTTCTATTTTGAAGAGTTCACTGAGTTTGCACTCAAGTGCAAGTTTGCTTCATGTTCGCATACACATGAGCCAGACTGCGCAGTGAAGGCGGCTGTAGAAGCGGGCATGATCGACGAAGAACGCTATGTGTCCTACCTGAATTTGAAAGAAACGCTTTAACAGCCTTCTTCCTATCTTTGCCACCCCACGAAACACTGCGACATGGAGAGGTGCGAGAGTGGTTGAATCGGGTAGTCTCGAAAACTACTGTGGGAGCAATCCTACCGAGGGTTCGAATCCCTCCCTCTCCTCATAATTGGCTGGGCGAGTGCTGAAATTGGCAGACAGGCGGGTCTCAGAAGCCCGTGTTCGAAAGGACGTGTGGGTTCAAGTCCCACCTCGCCCACATACAAGGAGCCCCCTATCATGGCCTCAAAGAAACCGCTCCTAACGCCGGACGTTCGTGCGGCGTTTGTGAAAGAGCTCAGGAAGCTTCGCGTTCCTGAAGGAGAAAAGGCCGATATCCGCAAACGTCCAACTTCTTATCGAGGGAAGCTCTTCAACAAAGACACGGCAAGAGATCTCCTTGAAGTGGGTGTCTCTCGGATGGCCGAAATGCAGGACAAGCTCTATGCCCACAACGAACATGGTTTGCTGATCGTTTTGCAGGCCATGGATGCTGCAGGAAAAGATGGAGCGATCAAGCATATTATGTCGGGCTTAAATCCGCAGGGTGTGAAGGTCACGTCGTTCAAAGGCCCCTCCTCCGAAGAGCTCGATCATGATTTTTTGTGGCGACACTACAAGGCTCTGCCTCCACGTGGTGAGATCGGTATCTTCAACCGCTCGCATTATGAGAACGTTCTCGTTAGCCGTGTCCACCCAGAGATCGTCCTTCGAGAGAATCTGCCCAACGTTTCTTCAGTGAAAGACGTAACAAAGAAATTCTGGAAGGAAAGACTTCACACGATACGCCAGTTTGAACAGATCACTGCTGCCAATGGAACATCGGTTGTGAAGTTTTTCTTACATGTTTCCCAAGATGAACAGCGAAAGCGACTTCTCTCACGTATCGATGATCCAACGAAAAACTGGAAGTTCTCTACAGCCGATCTGAAGGAAAGGGCACATTGGGATTCTTACATGGATGCCTATGAGGCGGCTATCACAGCCACCAGCACAGAGCACGCACCGTGGTACGTTATACCTGCGGATGACAAATGGTACGCTCGAATTGCGATGGCCTCGATCATCTATCTCCACATGGATAAGCTCAACCTTGCCTATCCAACTATCACCGATCAACAGCGAGCTGATTTGCAGATAGCACGCAGGGAGCTCCTATAGTGATGCGATTCAAACTACCTCGTCCCTTCTTTCTTCTCGTCATGGGAGTCATGAGTATTCCGTTCTTCTCAGATGATGCTGTCGCCCAACAAAAAGAAGAATGGCGTCACGTAAAACAAGAGCGCTACGGACGCTATAGAGTCAAGGTTCCCGCAGGAGCATCTTTAGGAAAGGTCTATCCGCTCGTGGTGTTGCTTCACGGGAACGGTAATGCACCGGAGCTAATGATGCGTTGGGCACGTGATCTCAAGCTCGACAGTTTTGTGGTGGTTTGCCCGGAAGCCCCATATGTGAAAGTTCCCGAGACTATCCAGTCACAAGAAGAGCGGTACACGGCAATGGCTGATGCAATCGGTATTCCGGACTCACTCGTTCCCGAGGCTATCACGTATTCTGCAGATTGGTACTATAACGTGGTCCTTGACGCTCAAAGAACGCTTCCTGTTGACCCATTGATCAAGCCCGTTCTTATTGGATTCTCCCAAGGGGGCTTCTACGCGCAAGTTGTGCTGACACGGCATCCGGAAACCTTCCGGAAGGTGGTAACCGTGAGCGCAAGCATGTATGCCGCCGGTAAAGTGCTGGAACGATTACCACTACTGGCCAGCTCTAATGTGGATATCCTCTTGGTTCACGCGCGGATGGACCCAGTTGTACCCTTCCAAACAGGTGAGCTGATCAATTCTGCTTTTGAAGAAGCCAAGGTCAAACACACGTTCCTTCCCTTTGATGGGGGGCACTGGCCTACACAAGAGGTTACCGAGGCAATAAGCAAATGGCTCCTCTAATTCGTATTTTAGCACAACCTGATTAGCACATTAGCACACTAGCACACTAGCACATTAACACATGAGCCTTCCCGTCTCGAACTCCGCCACGATCGATCGTGTTGAAAAGCTACGCCAGACGAAGATTCTTCGCGAGGTGCAGGATAAAGACACCGTTGCCATGTTTGAGGATCCACTTGAGAACGATATGGTTCTCAACATGGGACCACAACACCCGGCTACGCACGGTGTATTGCGCGTGTTGCTGAGACTCGACGGCGAGACTGTTGTGAAGTGTGTGCCAGAGTTGGGATACCTTCACCGCGGATTCGAAAAGATCGCAGAGAATAGCACCTATCACGAGTTCATTCCCCATACGGACAGACTCGATTACATTTCGCCCCTTTCAAACAACGTAGCGATCTGTCTCGCGATAGAGAAGGCAGCAGGAGTAACTGTTCCTGAGCGTGGTACATGGGTACGTATGCTTGTCAGTGAACTTGCACGTATCTCTTCGCACCTTTTGGCCATGGGTGCTACCTCAATGGACGTTGGTGCGATGACTGTGTTCTTGTGGACGTTCACTGAGCGTGAAAAACAATACGATCTTTTTGAGCGTATCTGTGGAGCACGCATGACAACGAGCTTTGCACGCATTGGTGGCGTTGCAAATGACATTCCGGATGATGTTCTTCGTGATACGCGCGCGTGGCTGAACCAGCTACCGGAGCGGATGTCTGAGGTTGAGCGGCTTGTAAACAGGAATCGCATATTCGTGGATCGCATGGCTGGCACTGGATACATCCCTGCGGATAAAGCCATTGCACTCGGTCTCACCGGCGCAACTCTTCGTGGATCTGGTGTGGCTCGCGATCTTAGAAGAGACGAACCATATATGTTTTACGATCAGATGGAGTTCGATGTCATCACCCGTAACGATGGAGATTGCTACTCTCGATACATGGTGCGTAATCTCGAAATCTGGGAATCGATGAAGATCTGTCATCAAGTGATAGATAAGCTAGAGTCCATGCCACGCACGCCCGTTTTGGCAGAAGATCAACCTCAGTCCGTGGTCTCTCGTAAGGCAGAGGTGTATACAAAGATGGAAGAACTGATCAACGACTTCATGATCATCAACTTCGGTACGATGCCTCCTAAGGGTGAAACATATACAGCGATCGAATCACCGAAGGGAGAGCTTGGATTCTTCATCGTTAGCGACGGCACTGGCCACCCATGGAAGATGAAGATCCGCTCGCCGTCGTCCTCCAACCTTCAGGCTTTGAAGTACATGGCAGAAGGTGCGATGGTCTCCGACGTTGTTGCCATCATCGGGAGCATCGATCCGGTCATGGGCGAAGCAGATAAGTAATTGCCTTCGCCTGAGAACATCACGCCCGAACGGAAGGCTCGGATAGAGCGCGTTCTGCATCGACGTCAGCCAACGCTTACCGTTGTCTTCGAAAACGTTCAGGACCCGCACAACATCAGTGCAGTGATTCGTTCTTGCGACGCAGTAGGGGTATTAGAAGTACATGGCATCTACGCCGGACTCAATGAGTTTCCCATTCTTGGCGAGAAGTCAAGTGCCAGTGCAAGGAAATGGGTAGGCGTAAACCTCCACCATTCTGTTGACGATTGTTATTCGATCCTTCGCCATAAAGGCTTTCGGATCTTCACAACGCACATGTCAAGCGACGCCGTCAATCTTCATGACATCGACTTGACGCAGCCCGTTGCACTTGTCTTTGGGAATGAACATGCAGGTGTTACCGAAGAGGCACGCACAAAAGCCGACGGAAACTTTCTCGTGCCGCAGGTAGGAATGATCCAATCACTAAACATTTCCGTTGCCTGCGCAGTAACGCTCTATGAGGCTATGCGCCAGCGCAATGCATCCGGAATGTATGATGCACCACAGATCGCCGAGGCCGATCTCACATCAATGATCAAGGATTGGTGCAGCAGATAAGGTCGCGCGACAGCATGCCGTTGCGCAACTCTTCATTCGTAAAAAACGGCACGCTTGAGCGTGGCTTGAGCCGGAGTAGGGTTTGCGTCGATCTCGATGAAGTGCTTGTCGATCTTCTCAACCATAACGGCAACACCAGTGAGTTCAACTTCCTTGCCATTCCTAAGAACAACCATAGACATCGTGTCGCCAAGGGTTGACTTTGAAAATTTTTGAAGAACGGATCTTCCTTCGGGGGATTGAAATGCCTGCTGCATCGTCATCCCCTCCACCTTCACCACAACGTCGCCATCAACGATTTTCAACGGGTTGGCCGGATCTGATACAGAAAGACTGAGAGTGGGTGTACCGTCTTTCATTTTGAAGTCACCCTTGAACCCAAAGCCCGGCACAGTGCTACGCTTTTCGGGAATGTACGTCCAACCGATCTTCGCCAAAATCTCTGCAGACGGAATGCGTTCTTTCCCCTTTACATACTTGTCGAGATACGCACGCACCTTCGGTGATGTAACACGTTCGATAAGAGTAAAGAGCGAGTCATCTTCAAAAGGGCGGCTGGGACCGAAGTCCTGCATGAGCCTGTATATAACGTCCAACAGGCCCATGGAGCCCCCTGACGCTTCGCGAATAACGATGTCGAGATAGAATGCGTTGACAGCGCCATAGGTGTACACGATGGGATAGAGCCGTTGACCTTCAACACTCAACACATCCTTGGAAAACTCTGTAAGCGAGAACTCCTTTGGCAGACGTTCCTGATCCTTTAATTTTCCTTCAATATCCCGACGGAAAGCATTTTCCTTGATGGTAGAATCATGCAAAGGGGCTAGTGTAGAAAAGTACTCTGTTGTGCCTTCGTACAACCACAAGTGTTGCGACATCTTCGGCGCACGGAAGTTGAAGTACTCTATCTCTTCACTATGTAAATTCAGCGGAACCAGGATGTGCAGGAATTCGTGCACCGCAACCTCGCCCAAACCGATAGGGCGCTTCTGGAACCCAAGAAAGTAGAACGAGCTGTTCCCGTGTTCTAGAGCGCCCATGCCACCCGGATTCGCCACCTTTGTTTTGTCGCCCTTCCATAGATAGAACAAGAAGGCATAGTTGTTCACGGGCATTTTTCCGAGGAACACACCGATCGTTTTTGTAAGCCGTGTGAGCTCCTTCGCATATGCAGGAGCAACGGTGTCGGTGCCTGGATGGGCACACTGCACAAGCACTCGAACGCCATTGACAACGAACGTGGCAGTGTCCGGAAGCGAATACAGGACCGGACTGTCTACAAGTTGATCGTAGGTATCTGCGAGATAGGTATCGAGTGTATCGGAGATGCGAGCGATGTTTAGCGACGATCCACCGAACAGATGCTTCGGCCGCGTGACATTGATCTGAAACGGTACGCGCTGTTTCCCATTCACATAACAGATGATGCCTCCGTGGTTCAACACAAAGACGCTGTCCGCTTCGAAGTCGGTACCGGCCGGTGCAAACGCATCAACCCCGCTTGTTGTATCATCAAACGAATCTTCGAGCTCGTAGGAGATGAAGCGAAGGTTGCGCGCATTCTCAACAACGAATTGTGAATCCACTGAGCGGTGAACCGGTAAGTCGTGCAGCGCCGAATCGATCGCGCGGAAATTCCGAACCAGCTTCCACCAGTTATGTTCTTCGTAGGTGCCCGGCACCGTGACCGGGAATACCACAAGAGCCGTATCAGAATCGATACGTGGGGGCCACATGGAGATGTGAACACGATCGTTGGCTACATTGGCAAGGTCAATGTTAACACGGTATCGGTCTTGGGCATGGAGGCTTAGCCCACAAACAAGAACAAGGCAGAGGGCGAGGAGGGTATTGCGCATAGGGGGCAAATCTAGGGACTAAAAAGAAAACGACGAGACCGTTCAATAGTCGCGTTGCCATTCTTTACGAACCGTGATCTCGCCCGTGGGCGAACTCATAACCCGAATGACTAGCCCCCTGAAGGTCTCATCGACGTGGCGGCCCATTACGTCGGTCATCCAAAGAAGTTTCCAAAGCGGTGAGTTTCCAGGTGCCTCTGGCTCTGAAATAGAGGTTGCCTTAAGATCGAGATCCACCCGACGTAGGAGTCCGTTGAACTCAAATGTTGAAGGATTAAAACCGACACTTGAGATCCATGCACGACGTCGAGTAGGCGCTACCACGTATGAATACTCTTCACCACACCAGGGATCGAAGAGTTTTGTTGTGGGCTCAAGGGTCCACGTCTTGCCATCATCACGTGAGAATGCAAGATCATACCAGGCGTTCCCTGCATGGATCAGAGTTGAGACATCTGGGACCTCATCAACTTGCAAGAACGGCATGCCACTAACACACAAAGCGTTTACCGTATCAAAGGGGACGGCGGAAACCACCGCATCACCACTCAGGCCGTTAACGGAGAGGATCTTGCCTCCAAGATCCACAAGCACTATTCCACTCTCCAAGGCGTGGGCAAAATTGAAGCCTTTGGCAGAAGAGGGCTGCCTTGCGATAGAATCAAAGCTGACTCCTCTATCTCCTGACCTCATGAGGATCGACTCAGTCATCAGAGGATTATTATTGGTCACGCAATAGATGGCATCGTCTGGAGCCCATTCTACTTCGCGGATGGGCCTCGTTATACTCATTGCAGCCCATGTCATGTTTTCGTTCGATGAGATCAACCCGATCGTAGAAGATGAATTCAGAGGCGGTCCGGAATAGAGGATCGCAGCCATCACGAGCTCACCGGATGGGCCTACCGATAGATCTTGAAACTGAACATATGCGGTGTCCAAGACCTTGACCCACGATAGCCCCTTATCTCGAGACCTATAGATTCTGGTATGGGCAGAATCTTGACCATATCCGTTTCTGTTGCCACGCTTTGTAGCGCAAGCAAACACGGTCCCGTCTTGTGCCATGTAGCCCGTTGAATAGATCTCATTGACCGTTGTATCGATAGGCGGCATCAATGAAGTTCCCCATGTTAGGCCCGCATCAACCGAATGAAACACTACTCCGCGAGAGGTCATAGCCATTACCGTGTCATCGCCCCAAGCCGCTATGGACAGACTTCTCGTGGCAGTTCCAGCAACAGTCGGTGTTACGTCTCTCATTACGTGCTGTGCCTGACTACCAGAGATCATGAGCACGGCTATTACGAACAGCAGTAGACATCGCATATTGCCCCCCTAGGATGGTGATCCTTATTAACACCGGGCGGGAGTTTAGGTTACTGCTGCGCCCCATGCAGCAATCATTGAGCGAACGCGATCGGCCCATTGGAGTCGGTCGCGTTCGTTCGTATCCACGAACTCGGCGCGGAGCAGGATATTCTTCTGTGTATGCTCTAGTGCGATGAATTCCTCGAGGTGGGCATCGTAGCCGAGAGCACGAAGAATGTCGCGCCGTAACGAATCTGTGATGAGGTCGCCGAGGCGCTCCTTGGTGATACCATCATCGAGGAGGGGGCGAGCATAGTCTGGTACGGAATCCTTGCGCAGCTGTTTTTGCACTTCATGATGACAGCATGGTGCAATGAGCATCATCGTGGCCTTCATGGCCAGACCCAGGGCAATTGCCTCAGCGGTGGCGGTATCACATGCATGCAGGGCTATGAGCAGATCGCATTCTTGGGTTGGAACAACATCGCCGATACGTGCGCAAGTGAATGTCGCGTTCACGAGTCCGAGCCTCGCTGCAACTGCCGTGCAATGGTCTACCACGTGTTGATTTGCATCGATGCCGTGTAGATGGACGTCTACGCCATCGCGCTGCAACACGTACATGAGCGAGAGAGACAGGTATGCCTTGCCACAGCCGGCATCAACCACTTGGTACGTCCCATCGTCTTTGGCGAGACCGGGCCTTGCTAACACCCGTGCGAGCAAGTGATTCACTTGGCGGAATTTATCCGCCATAGCAGCCTTGATCTTTCCATCGGGCGTTGCGAGGTCGAGCGCAATGAGAAATGCTGCATCATTCTCAGATGTGAGACTCTTGGACTTGACTCTATCGACGGCGATAGTATCCCAATTCATTCGTGAAGGGGGCAATCGTTTCGTCGAAACCTTTACCTCTTCACCCTTGAACGATCGTAAAATCTGCAGATCTGCCTCCGGCGTCTGCAGCAAGATCTGTCGGAATCTGCTGGCAATCCAGGAATCGAGGGCAACAGATGGTTCGCCTTCAACCACAGTAGTTGGTTCCGTGAAGGCCTGTTTCTCTGTGAAACGCTCTGTTCGAATGGTCCACCCCTCCGCAGAGTTGACGCCCGAGACCACAAC
>JAPLFN010000103.1:40669-54162 GCA_026390655.1 Candidatus Kapaibacterium sp. | reverse complement strand
AAGCCCCATCGCGAGGATGCCGGCAACAGCAAGGAGTAGACCCCAGTCAAGGAGGTCGTTCACTCTACGTTGAAGAGCCACATCCTCTTCGTCGAGCATAAAGCTGTTCAGTGCCATTTGCGTCCCGTAATGCGTTCGAATGCCTCAATATATTTCGCCCTTGTTCCCTCGATCACACTCTCTGGTAATCTCGGTGGCGGATAGGTCTTGTTCCAATCCGTGGTCTCCAGCCAGTCACGCAGGATTTGCTTGTCGAAGTTGTACTGCGACGTGCCCGGTGCGTATTGAGATGCAAGCCAATAGCGTGATGAATCAGGAGTAAGGGCTTCATCAATCAAGATCACCCCGCCATCGATCATACCGAATTCAAACTTTGTATCTGCTAGGATAAGCCCCTTTGCAGCTACATCATTCGATGCTGCATCAAAGAGTGCAAAGCTATGGTCTCGAACGGCTGCAGCTACATCGTGCCCAAGGATCTCAACTGATCGTTCAAATGAGATATTCTCATCGTGACCTTCCTCTGCCTTTGTAGCAGGTGTGAAGATCGGCGTGGTAAGCTGTGAAGACTCAACGTAACCATCCGGTAGTGAAACGCCACAAACCGTGCGTGATGCGCTGTATTCCTTCCACCCAGAACCGGCAAGGTATCCACGCACAACACATTCTACGGGAAGGGGGCTTGTCTTGCGCACGATCATGGAGCGACCATGCAAGAGCTCTATCTCTTGATCTGTAAGACCATCGATGGTTGTAACGTCGTAGGAGATGATGTGATTGCGCACAACATTTCCAAGAGTTTCAAACCAATAGGCCGAGATGGCCGTAAGGAGAGCCCCCTTGTCGGGGATAGTCTCTTCCATCACCACGTCGAATGCAGAGATGCGATCGGTTGCCACCATTAACAAGCGGTCACCTAGGTCGTAGACATCGCGGACCTTTCCTCTACGAAACAGAGGATAGCGCGTTAAGGCGGTAGTGTGCACCATGTTTTGCTCAGCTCTTGAGTGCCGTTTTAATAAGTGTTGCGCCGAGTATGATCAATGCAAGAGAGGCGATCATAACGAAGGTGGTGTTTCGAGCGCCGATAGCGTCACGACGCTTGATGAAGCGCGGCGTTACATGAACGCAGGCCACCGCCAGCAGCATAATAAATGCATGTTCGAGGCGAAATCGCAGTCCATCCCCAAGATCTGACCACTTCGAAACGAGTTGTACGATTCCAAGAACGAGCTGGATGGAGATCGCAACCATGTACACACGAACCGTCCAGATACTCACGGCATTGAGCTGTTGCTTGCGTACAGTATTGATAAGCGGGAAGAGAATGCTTAGTGCAGCCAGGAGATACAGTAAATGCAGCATCTTGGCATGTAGTAATGAGATGATTTCCATACGCGCAAACTACGTGTTCTTTCTGGAATGTATTTTGCACACCATGCGAATACTATTGGCTGCAGTTGTTCTCCTTAGTGGACTTAGCTTGGTTGCCCAGGAGGATCAGGCGCCGGACAGTTCACGCATCGCGACTCAATCACCGCCTCCAAGCTTGCAGAAGCCCGCTCCACTATTTTACAAGCCCCTTCCCTATGGTAGCATGTCCATGTTCACTCCGTGGGGCGTGATACTCAACGGTAGCTATGACGTGCTACAGCTTGATGGAAAGGATAGGCAAATAGTTGAACTGCCCTACGGAACCGGCTTTACGAATGTGATGGAAAACACCTTTGTTCATCCCGGCGCCACTATCAGCCAGATCGGATGGGGTAAGTGGCTAACCACAGAGGTCTTCCCCCTCAATTTCACCAAGGAAGGGGGACAGTGGCTCCCGAACTACCAATTGCACCTCATAGGTGGTGGAATGACCTACAGGATGCTGGCTGAATGGTACGACTACCAAGGAGTGTCTTCGCCCGAGATCTGGTCTGCTGCCACGGTCATGTTCTATCATTTTCTCAACGAAGCGGTGGAGAATGAAGCCTACGTGGGATACAATACCGATCCGATTGCCGACATCCTCGTCTTTGACTGGTTAGGAATCTTGCTGTTCACAAATGATGATGTTGCTCGGTTCTTTGCACATGATCTGCACATGACGGACTGGTCTCAGCTCCCGATCATCACATTTCCCCATGGGCAGCTCGGTAGCAACGGTCTCTATTATTCACTCAAATGGAACATTCCGGGCTCCGACCAATGGAGTGCTTGGTACTACATGGGTATGGCAAATATGGCCGGTGCTTCCTACAAGTATGATGGCGAGCACAGCATCACCGCTGGTGTTGGCCTGCGTGGAAAGTACCTGTACGAGATCGATCCCCGTGTACGTCTCCTCACCTTGGAGCTTGTGCCAACGGGCGGCATCTTTTGGGACAGAAACAACTCGTTGCTTGCTTCACTCACTGCAAGTGGTCAGGCCGATCAAACGATCATTCTCAACGTCTATCCGGGCGTTCTGCAATTCTCCGATCTCATTTCTCCTGCCATCTGGGCGGCATGGGGCTCATCAGGCACCTATGGGATCGGCATCGCAATTCGAGCGGGGATCGGTGTAGGGTATCGGAATCGTTAGTGTGCTAGTGTGCTAGTGTGCTAATGTGCTAGTGTGCTAGTGTGCTAATGTGCTAGTGTGCTAATGTGCTAGTGTGCTAACATGTGGCCGACAAGAGTGGCCTTGTTGGTGCGTTCGATCTTTACACGCACTGTGTCTCCTACAGCGCAGGGAGTTGCATCTAGCGGAGTGAACACAACGATCTTGTTGGTATCCGTGCGCCCCTTCCAATGAGTAGCATCACGCTTGCTTGGGCCATCGATGAGAACGTCATGAGTAACACCTTCTTCACGTGTGTTGATCTGTCGGGCGATCTCACTCTGTACTTCGATGATCTCTGTTAATCGACGACTCTTGACATCATCCGGAACATCGTCGCCCATTTTCCACGCCTTGGTGTTCTCGCGTGGCGAATACGTGAACATATACGCCCCTTCATAACGAATGCGACGAATAAGCTCTAGTGTTTGAAGATGATCATCCTCAGTCTCCGTGCAGAACCCGGTAATGATGTCTGTGGTAGTAGCACAATTGGGCATTGCCTTCTTGATGCGCTCCAAACGACCGATGTAGTGCTCCACCGAATAGGTGCGATTCATCAACTCGAGAATGCGATTGGATCCGGATTGAACAGGAAGGTGCACGTGCTTGCAAATGTTGTCATACTCCGCCATCGTATCAATGAGCTTGTCACTCATGTCTTGCGGGTGAGAGGTCGAATACCGAATGCGCATACTCGGCAAAGCCCGCGCAGTGGCGGCCAATAGGTCCGAGAAGTCATAACCGGAGACTTCATCGCGGTACGAATTGACATTTTGACCGAGGAGGTTGATCTCCTTGAAACCGGAATCCCATAGCCCCTTTGTTTCATCAACAATACTTTGAAGGGGTCGGGAGCGCTCGCGTCCTCGCGTAAAAGGGACGACGCAGAACGTGCAGAACTTGTCGCACCCACGCATAATGGATGTCCACGCAGACACACCATCCGTTCGAAGGGGCACGATGTCATCATACGTTTCGAATCGTGAAAGCTTCACAGCAATGCCGCGTTCACCACCCATTGCCGAGTCCACGAGCTCGGGAACCCGGCGGTACTCATCTGGTCCCACAACAAGGTCTACGAGCTTGGTATCGAGGAGTTTTACGCGCAATCGCTCCGCCATACATCCAAGCACGCCTACTACGAGATCTCTGTTCGACTTCTTATAGTGCTTGAGGTGCATGAGCCGTTCGTGGATCTTCTTCTCTGCGTTGTCGCGAATAGCGCAGGTGTTCAGCAATATCACATCGGCATCATCGGGTCCTGTAGCTGATGCATATCCATTTGCATGCATTACTCCCATTACGATCTCGGAATCGTTGGTGTTCATCTGGCAGCCATAAGACTCAACATGAACGCGTAGCCCATTAGAAGGGGCGGTCTGTATGTCTACTGCAGGCTGGGAAAGTATCGGAAGATCAAGCATGGAGGAGGAAATTACGGAGATACAGGTAGCGCGATAGCATGCTATCGCGCCACCGTCAGCCATAGCATGTCACGTTCTACCGTGCTCACACCACGTAGATGCGTACCACTTCTTCAACGGAGGACGTCATGGGAAGCCCCTTACAACAACGGTCGTATGAATTAACTCTTCGGGTAGCGAATATCTGGATGCATGGTCAGGGGGCTGGGCATGCCCTTGATGTGCACCGCAAGCTATTCGAAGCCGCTTCGGATCTCGGGGCATGGGTAGAAAGGGCGGCAGGTGCTGTTTCACGCGAGGTGTTCAGGACGTGCGTCTACGAGGTGAACACAAACGTGCGTCTTGTGAAATTGTGGATCCGCCTGCTGGATGATCTGGGCTTCATCGAGCCGGAAGAGGCTAGCCCCCTTCACGATCTGGCCGAGGAGGTGCACCGTCTCGCGCTTGCCGCCATTCGTACAACGAGAGATGCACCCCAAGACGCCGAACGCAATGGTCACGCCGTGCATCCGTAATTTGCCGACATGAGTAAGATTGAAGAATCGATGGAACCGCGGTGGATAGATGCGGCCGACTCCCCATGGGGAATACGCGTGTTCGATTGCAGGGGCATTGCAACAACGATGGTCTCTACTGCGACGCACTCGGATTCCGCCGAACAATTTATCGCGCTTCGTAATTCTGACGGCTCGCATCTGTATGGAAAGCGACCGCCAAATCCGGTACAGATCGAAGTGAACATTTCATATCCAGCAACTCTGGGATCGCTGCCCGACAGAGGGGTGGTGTTCCGAGCAGAGACGCTTGATGATAAGTGGGATATCGCCGTGGATGATGGCGTGATCACCTTTGCACGGAGTTGGACCGGCGAAGTAGTGTACAACTGCGATGTGGTGAAACGTGATGATCACTATGACGTCTCTGCGATCGTGTTGTCAGAAGACATCATTGATGAGAGCGACGTGTACTATCACGTTCATGTAGTGAACTACCTGATGTTCAGTCACGTATTCGATGTCGTATACCCGCACCCATTGCCTCTCAATGAGTCACCTGATGAGGACGATATTCTCATGCAGTCCTTTGCATCATTTGGTCGCAAAGGTTGGTTCGCAACTACGGAACGATTTGGCGAAGAGAGTTCTGAATAGTGCTCCTTTTTGGATTGTCGTACGCTATTACGTACTATTGTCCATTGCCACATGGAGACTACGATGACTACGCTTACAGCTAGTGAAGCAAGAGCAAATCTTTACAATCTGATCGATGAGACAAAGGAATCGCACGAACCCATCATCATTACGGGCAAGCGCGGAGATGCTGTTTTGATTTCTGCTGAGGATTGGAGCGCAATTCAAGAGACCCTCTTCTTGCTTTCTGTTCCCGGCATGCGTGAGTCGATCCAGGAAGGGAGAGCGGAACCGCTCTCAAAGAGCAAGAAGGACCTCAATTGGTGAAGTGGATCGTTGTTTACACGAAGCAGGCCGTAAAGGATGCAAAGAAGCTCTCTGCTGCAGGTCTAAAGCCAAAAGCACAAGCACTCCTCTTAGTCCTTGCTCGTGATCCGTTTCAGTCACCACCACCGTTCGAAAAGCTCGTAGGAGATCTAGACGGTACTTTCTCGCGTCGCGTCAATATTCAGCACAGACTAGTTTACGAAGTCTTCAAGAGGGGAAAAACCGTGAGGGTACTGAGGATGTGGACCCATTACGAATAGCACATTCTGACGGCTCAGAACTTCGACCCTATAACATGCGGAAGCATCGCACGCCATGTTGGCCAGTCATGCGTATAGTCATTACCCCAAATATCGAGGTCGTACGGAATGCCCTTTGAATCAAGAATTCCTGCGATCTCGACACTTGCATTCGGATCCTCATAATTGCCACTGCCCGTGAGAACGTGAATGTGATGCTTTGAACGCAGGAGATTTAGCCAATACTGATCTGTAAGATTCGGCAGATAGTCCGTAGGGGAATTGAAGTAACAGTCCTCGTCAAAGTATCCCTTGGAATACTCTTTGAGATCGTAGATGCCACTCATTGCAATTGTGCCGTCAAACACATCGGGACGGCGAAACAGTGAATTCGCTGCGTGAAGCGCGCCAAGCGACACACCGCTCGTGATGATCGGTACTTGACCGTCGCAATCACGGAAGATGAACGGAACAACCTCTTCAACAACATAGTTGTTGTATTGCTGATGGCGTATAGCCTTTTCACGGCCAGTGATGCGATCGTTAAGCCAGCTCTCGCTGTTAATGCTGTTGATCGAATACACCTTGACTTTGCCGGCCTCGATGAAGGGGGCTATAGAGTCAATGAGATAGAATCGTTCATACTCGAGATAGTCAGCGGCCGCGCTGGGAAACATGAGAATGGCAGTGCCGAAATGTCCGTAGGCACAGATCTCCATGTTCTTATCAAGGTTCGGACTCCACCACGTTGTTATATCCCGACGCATACATCCTCCCATGTTCCGCGATTATTGAATGTCCCAATATAGCCCCTTACATCAGCTCGGGCGCAAGAGGAAATACCGCATCACAGAAGAAGAATAGAGCACCGCTGTGGATATGCACCTCAACAGCACCACTACCGGCCCTATTGCGTGCCCCTTCACGGGTGCCAAGCTCCAACAATTCGTCAACAAGTCCCCATTGGAGCCCTTTTGTTGAGATACGTGCGTGAGGCTGGGGGATCAGCGACAGAAGCTCGTTTGGGCTAGCTGCGTACGTAAAGCTGTCGTACACGGGAATGCCATAGCGCTCGCGGTCGAGCGCCACGAGATTCATGATCCGTCCAAAGCGCATCATCACGGACCAGTTGTTGAGGGTGTGCTCGAGATCTCCGCCGTGAATACCGAGAACCAAAACTCGGTCCCACACCATGCTTTGCGCAAAGAGCAATGCCTTCTCAAAATCATTTGTTTCTTGATTGACGTCAACAACGAGTTCCGACGAGTCGCGCAACAACGAGAGTGCGTCAGTTGAAAGGGAGTCAAAGTCACCGACAACAAACTCCGGAACGATGCCAAGATGGTACAGTGACTCAGCTGCGCCATCTGCTGCGATCAAGGGGCGGTCCATTACCATTTCGAACTGTTCGGCCGGAGGAATCGCGCCATTGAGACAGATCACAGCGTCGAAGGGTGTTGAGGTGTGCTTGAGTTCAATCATTGATGAATGCTATTCAATTCTTCTTCTTGGGCAATTTCACTACCGTCCCCTTCGGCATGAAGAGGAGTGACCGACGATCTTCCTTCACAATGAGATTGTAGCTCGGTTTAAACGAAGCGTATTCAGGGGGTAACACCCACTTGCGACCACTAATCATCTTACGAGTCACCTCGAGCTGACGTGACGTGAGCGACGATGTGCGTTCGAACGTGAACTGCGGCAATACGATCTTGGTGTTCGATTTTTCCTCCGAAAGTATATAGCCACTCGGAATATTCATTCGAATAACCTCGGTTGTGGTATCATGAAAGCTTGGAAAGTCTATGGGGTGAATGCGTTTGTCGTAAGAGAAGGCAGAAGATGGCGTAATAGGTCTATCCCACGGTAGACGGGCAATGAGAAAGCCACCGGCCTCCATCATGTAATTGGGAACCGTAAACGTTACGGAGAACCGAAGTGCAGGCGTGAGTGTGTCGAGGTCGTCGATCTCCACTGACGTAAGGGCAACATCAGGATAATCCTCACTCAGCATTTCAATGATGTCTTTATCTCGCTCCTTCTCGGTTTTGCCACGCCATGCTGATCGATAGAACTGCGTGCCGGCGCCGGTTTCAACGTACGTCTGTGTGATCTGTGCCGAGTTATCTTCAGAGATTGCTACGTCAGTTTCGATGTGTAAGGTGTTCTTTCGAAAATAGGATTGTGGAAGTCGCATCGGCTCGCGAAGTCCACGGCGGATCACCAAGGAAAATGCATTGACGTCTGCATATGGGATGCTGCCAATTGGCACATTGTCCGCCGTTAGGTCAATGAAAATCGGTAACGAATCACCTGGTATCACAACGATTACATGATCAAACGGAATACTTGGAAGGGATGGGCGTTGAAAGGCAGAAGTGCTTGTTTGAACAAGTACGTGATCTGATGAAATGCCGCGCTCTGCTAACATTGCAATGCAAAGAGTGGCCACGTCCTTACAATCACCAATACGAGTGTTGATCACCTTCTGTGCATCCTGTGGAACGTAACCGCTTTGACGGAATGGAACGTAACTGTAGCGAATATCCTTTGTGATGTATCGATAAACTCCGGCAATGATGCCATCTCGATTGTACGAACTCGAACGGGGGAAAAGAGAGTCCATAAGGGCACGAACCTCCGGCGAGGATCTGGTTTTCGTTCGTGCGATGTCATAGTACCAGGAAATGATCTCTTCCCAATTTGGAATGCTCGTGAGCTCAACATGTTTGTCAATATCACGAGTGTTCGGCATCGCATCCTCATACTCTATTGCCGGCTCATTGCTGGTTTCCCACGTGGAGAGCTCACCGTATGGATTCTTGGTTACAATCATCTCATTGCTGATGTCGAACGCTCTCCAATTGAACCCAACGCCCGGTGGCGTGAGGATGGAATACCGTGAGAACATACGCGGGTACTTCCCATTGAACGCGTAGGAGTCAGAAAAATAGGCTCCGAGTCTGCCTGACTCTGCCTCGATAAAGCGATATCGAACATAGATGAAGTCTCCGGGCTCTATACTCTTAAAGACCAGCTGACCTGAGCCACGATCTGCTTGTATCTCTCTTCCGCTTGGCTTGCGAACCACCGCCTTTTCGAGATTCAGGCTGCTGTTGGTCGGTAGAGATACTTCCTTGAACTCGTCTATCCCGGCAATCGTGAAGATGCGGGCGAGGTACTCTACTTGCACTTCACATCTGCTGCCATCATAGACAACGCGCTTCTTGGAGTCGTAAAGTAAAACAACGTCATCATTAGGATAAGCAGATGCACTCGGGGCAGCGCGGATCAGACTGTCAACATCAATGGAAGGAAAGAAAGAAAATGGATGAGGATTCCCGTTGAGATCGCGTATGAACTCGCGACTTGCAAAATTTGCCGGATCTATCCGAAGGGCCTGTTCCATATCTCGGATGGCCTCGACATTCTTTCCCTGACTCTTTTCGATTACGGCACGCTTGTACCAATACGCAGAGATGTTAGGTGAGACCGCCAAAGCCCTGTTGATATATGAAAGAGCCTCGCTCCATGACTTACGCTCTATATACACGTCGGCAATAGTGGCGTAATAACCACATCCAATGGGATTCAAAGCTAAAAGTCTGTTGTACGTTGCAAGAGCAGACTCTAGATCACCTGCGTCAGTGTAGTACTTCGCAAGTGTCTCTAAGCCCCTTGTAGAGACAGACTCTTTGAGGTAGGTCTTCATCACCTCAATCGCGGTTGTAGGGTCCTGCGACGCCTGCATGGACATAGAAGCTTTTAACGACGCGTAGAGGAAGTTGGATGGATAGCGGGCATGGGCACGCTCGAGGAGATCGTTAAAAAGCTGGAGATCCATTTTGCGCTGTGCTACGAGCATTGCGGATTCAAAGTACGCTGTGCTCGTTGAGTCGTTGCGCTTCATGATCCGCAGAATACTATCTGCCTCTTCAGTCTTTTCCTGCGATATAGCCAGATTGAAATTCCTGTTCATCGTCAAGGGCAGGTCCGGAGCCGCTGCAGATATGTGTTCAAGAAGCGATGCAGTCTCGTCGCGTCGTTCAAGGCGATTGTAGGCATCCAAAAGCAGCACATGGATGAGAAGGCAATTTGGCGCAACTATCAGAGCCTTGTTCAACACAGCAACAGCGTCTTCCGCTTCATCATTTCGGAGGTGTGATTCTGCAAGTAAGAGATAGTTCTCAAGACGATCAGGATGACTTGTGATCTCACCGTTGAAGAATGCTATAAACGGATTTATGATCACTCGATGTGATGACGCCGAAGCAATGTACTTCTCCGGCAATACCGAGTGTTGTAGATCCTTTAACGGCACTCCGTGTTCATCAGTGATGCGCAGAAGAAAGTTGCAGCGATCAAGATCACTAGCTCCTACTTTTACAAGAAGCTTATTCCAGCCCTTGTTGAGAGTGCATTCCGTGATGTATGTGTCTAAGTCGTTGTTATGCTCGTCATACGTCTCACGCACCGAGCTGTCATTGAGAAAGAGCTTGAATGATCCAGAGGTGCCGAGTCGTAATTGCACGCGCTGCTGCATTGGGCTGTTAACGTAGCACACCGAGTAGAACTGTCCCCTATGCGTTGTAGCGAAAAACGTAAAGTCCATCCACCCGTCTAATCGTTGAGCAGGGGGCTTCTGCCAACGGATCTCGCCGCCACTGGCTTCTTTGTACACAGCGGCCGTGTCGTCTTCACGTTCGGGAGGGAAGACCTTTTCGAATCCTGAACCTGAGATGTTGTCGAATGGTCCAACGATCCGCCATTCGCGGATGGCTCCATTACGATCATACCATGCAATGGCTTCTTTCACGTTCTCCTTTGATTCCGCTATACCTGCTAGGCGTTCGGAGGACATTGCCGACAATATCCCCTGCTCATCAGGATTGCGCGTGAGGTGCGTAAGGAGGTCCATTGCGCCCCAAGAGGGATGGGCTAATGCCGTACCAAAACGACTCGTCGACATAGCGGCATACAGATATGGGGCCGGGTCTTGAACCAACTGTAGTGCATTTCGATAGGCCCACCAAGAGACGGAGTCATCGCTGCGGAGGTTGGCCTCAAATGCCAGTCCGAACCATGCACGCGCGTCCTTGGGATCTGACTTCAGAGCTTCCTGGAAGGCCGAGCGCGCAATGTCACGGTCATTTCTTTGAAGTGCGCTCCATCCATCGGACGCAGTTTGTGCAGAAAGAGACGTGGTGAGGGAAAATGCCGTACTACAAAGGACAGAGAGACAAAGCGTGGCGAGTCGCATAGAAAAGGTTAATTGGATGTCGGGAGAATCATGGGGTTTGCTACATTGCATCAAGCACCAACAAACTACCAAAAGCCATGCTCACCGTCTCCTCCCTCCTCGTTCCCACAGACTTTTCAGAAAACGCCGGAACGGCACTCGCGTTGGCCAAGGAAGTGGCCCGGGGCTCTAGTGCTTCGTTACACTTGATACACATTGTCGAACCTGTTGTCTATCCGGCCGATTGGAGCTATGCGCAGGTTGGCTTTGCCGATATAGAGCAGGAACTCCAAACGAATGCCGAAAAAGAGCTCGAAACACTCGCAGCTTCTCTCAAGGCCGACGGATTTACGGTTGTGACAACCGTTCGTAAAGGGCGTGCGTCAGATGAAATCTGCAACTATGCCAAGGAAATGGGTATTAGCATCATCGCGATCGGCACGCATGGACGCAGTGGACTAGAACACTTCTTGTTTGGAAGTACCACTGAGCGGGTCTTGCGGAAAGCCCCTTGCCCAGTGCTTAGCGTACGTCAGGATCAACCCTGAGTTATGCCGTTTCTTAGTACCTCCAAGCTCATTACAATAGAGCGACATATCACAGAAGAGGGTGCGTTGCACCCCGAAGCTACCGGTGAGTTCTCACACCTCTTGCGAGACTTCACACTTGCATTGCGAATACTAGCGCGCGACGTTCGGCGTGCTGGTCTTAATGACGTACTTGGGATGACGGACGATACCAACGTTCATGGTGAACGGGTAAAGCGACTAGACATCCATGCAAATGAGGTGATCTTCAGAGCAATGGATCATGGTGGTCATCTCTGTGTGATGGCGTCGGAAGAAGCCGATGGATTAATGGCAATACCGGATGAGTACCGCAAGGGTAAGTATGTTCTCGTGTTTGATCCACTTGATGGATCTTCTAACATCGATGTTAATGTTTCGATCGGCACGATTTTTTCGATTTACAAGCGTATCGATCCGGACCTGAAAACGCCTGGTGACATGGCTGACTGTTTGCAAGCTGGTTGGAAACAAGTTGCTGCAGGATATGCGATGTATGGATCGAGCACACAGTTGGTCTATACAAGCGGCAACGGTGTGGACGTCTTTACATTCGATCCAACTATCGGCGAGTTCTTGCTGACGTTTGAGAAGATCCGTATTCCAAAACGTGGCAAGATCTATTCGGTTAACAGCGGAAATGCCTACAAGTGGGAGAAGGGCATGCGTGACTACGTCTCGCATCTTTTGCGTCCCTCTGAAGATGGCACACGCCCATATTCTCTCCGCTATGTGGGGACGATGGTTGCCGACGTCCATCGCACGTTGCACTATGGTGGCATCTTTATGTATCCAAGCGACGAGACGTCGCCAACAGGAAAACTCCGTCTCGTTTATGAGGTGAATCCTATGGCCTTTATCGTTGAGCAAGCAGGTGGCCGAGCTACGGATGGAGTTAATCGTATCCTCGATCTTCAGCCCGAATCGCTCCACCAACGAATTCCGTGTTTCATGGGGAGTCATGATTATGTACTTGAAGCCGAAGCGTTCCTTCAAGCAGCACGCGAATAATAGGCGTGTTGCATTGAGTTCAGTCCTGATCTGTTTGATCACGACAACTTCTGTTCTGTGCCAGTTACCAAAAGAATGGAAGAGTAGGGGCATTGGTGGTGGCGGAGCAATGTTTGCGTTAAGCATCAATCCAAATAATCCTTCAGAGTTCTATGCCGGTTGCGATATGAGCAACCTCTTTCATAGTGCCGACGGTGGTCGTTCGTACAACGTGCTTTCTTACAGAGATGTGAACGGCGGTCACAATTCTTCCGTACGATTCACAAGCGTGCCTGGTCTCCTCTACGTTGTTAGCTACAAGCTCAATGGAAATGTAGACCAGGTGGCACCGGCAAAGAGTACAGACGGCGGGAACACATGGCAAGCACTTCCGGGGGTTTCAGATCCAAGTGAGGAAACGTATTCGCTGTATGTTGACTACTATTTCCCTAACCGTGTTATGATGAGCACGTATAGCACGGTGTATTGGAGCTCGGATGGTGGAAGCACCTTCGCAGCAATTCATCAGGCGGCTGACAATGGTTCTGGCGTAGTTGTTGGTGGCGCTCTTCTCTCTGGCGATACGGTAATCGTTGGTACCAATGATGGTTTGATCACGTCAACCAATGCTGGAGCGACCTTTACGCTATCGACACCGGCGGGCATTGTAGCGGGCGAAAAGATTTTCTCCTTTGCCGCAGGCTGGTCAAATGGTGCTATTAATGCAGTGTGCATCACTGCAAAGAGCAACGTCTTTGTTGGACTGCAGCCATGGGAATACAACGGCCAGGCAGATAACGTCTACACCATGAGTGGATGGGGCTCGCCGTTTGTGCGCCGCGACGCCTTTGTTGACGGTCGTGAGTTTCCGATGATGGTTGCTATGTCCGTGCAAAATGCAAGGGCGATGTATATCGGAGGAAGTTCCTCTGCTGCGCCAATGGTCAAAAAGTCAACCGATGGAGGACTAACATGGAAGTCTGTT
>JAPLFN010000103.1:19569-40658 GCA_026390655.1 Candidatus Kapaibacterium sp. | reverse complement strand
TCTGTTTTCACTCTTGCCGTCTATCCTCTGGGTCCAGACGTTGTGATGTTTGGTGACTATGGCTTTCTTCACAGGTCAACAAACGGCGGTACCTCTTGGAATCAGGTCTATACTGCTCCATTGGTCCCTCACGGTGCTGGTGTGGAAACTCCCAAGCGCCAGTACTATTCTAGTATCGGACTCGAGAATACATCCTGTTGGTCTTTGTGTTTTGTTCCTCCCGCGTCCATAATTGGTTGCTATACAGATATACGAGGAACGATTAGCACCGATGATGGCGCGACGTGGGGGTTTGACTATTCCGGTCACACGGCAAACACAATGTATGGATGCGCCCGGAGCTTAACAGGCACGCTCTACGCTGCAACGTCAAACACTCACGACCTTTATCAGAGTACGAAGCTTATGGATGGGCAGATCGATGGCAACGATGCCCAGGGCAAAGTGATCTCGAGTACTGACGGGGGACATACGTGGACAACAGTGCATAGTTTTGGTCACCCAGTATTCTGGATCGCGTTGGATAGAACCAACACCTCGCGAGCATATGCCAGTGTTGTGCATTCAACAGAGGGTGGCGTCTTTGTTACATCGGACCTTGAGCGAGGCGCGTCTTCCACGTGGACGCGACTACCTAAGCCCCCGCGCACAGAGGGGCATCCGGCGTCCATCATAACGCTCAAGAATGGCAAGGTGGTGTGCACCTATTCCGGACGTCGTATTGCATCTGCACCTACATTCACTGCGAGCAGTGGCTGTTTTGTTTACGACCCGGTAACGAATAGTTGGACAGATGTTTCGGCGGAGAATATGAAGTGGTGGACAAAGGACGTTGTGTTGGATCCAACAGATACAACTGAGCGTACGTGGTATGTTGCAGTATTCAGTGGATGGGGAGGAGTAGCCAATAACAAGGGTGGACTATACAGAACAACCGATGCCGGAACCTCGTGGGTGCGAATCATGGATGCAGATCGCGTTACGTCGTGCGCATTTGACCCTCTGTATCCAAAGCATCTCTACGTTACCACGGAAGTAGAAGGACTCTGGTATACGAACGAGGTAACACAAAGTGCACCGGTTTGGCTTAGGGACGAGGTCTTTCCTTTTCGTCAACCCGAACGCGTCTTCTTTGACCCGTTTGATTCAACCGCTGTTTGGGTCACAACCGCCGGCAACGGTTTGCGGCTTGGTCACCGTCCCGCCGTGGTTACATCTTTAAACGATGATACTCCGCCAGTCCTCGATGTTCACATAACACCCCAACCGGCTGCCTGGTGGTGCGAAGTACGGGGCGTGGCAGAGCTTTCGCAGTGCGCGTTTACGCTTCGTGATATTGAGGGTAATGTAGTTCTTTTTAGTACTGAGCCACGTTTGGATCTTCGGACGTGCTCATCGGGTACATACTCCCTTTGCATTACACGAGGTGAAAAGCGAATCGCCTCCAAAATCATTCGTATTGTTCGATAATGTTCAGCAAACTCACTTGGAAAGCGAATCATGGAACGTCGTTCATTTCTATCGACGGCAGCACTTGCGGTTGCTGCCGTGGCTTCTACGTCGAGCCTTCATGCTATCGGGTTTGAACCTGTGCCATCAGGCGGCAAGCATGAAGTGCCCGCACTACCATATGATTTTGCTGCCTTGGAGCCCCATATCGATGCGCAAACGATGCAGATTCATCACGACAAGCATCATGCGGCCTATGTAGCCGGACTTAATAAGGCCGAGGATGAGCTGGCCAAGGCACGCGCCTCGGGTGACTTTTCGATCGTCCAGCATTGGTCTCGGCAGGCCGCGTTTCATGGTGGAGGACACTGGCTTCATTCCATGTTTTGGAAGGTGATGGCTCCAGCCGGAAAAGGGGGAGGGGGCGAGCCAACCGGGATGGTAGCGTCGGCGATCAATGACAGTTTTGGCTCATTTGACGCATTCAAAAAGCAATTCAGTGCGGCCGCAGGCTCTGTAGAAGGTAGTGGTTGGGCGTTACTGCACTTCCGACATGATGATCAGAGGTTGATCATCCTACAGGCGGAGAACCAGCAAAAGGGTAGTTCCTGGGGTACTACGCCCATTCTTGGGATAGATGTCTGGGAGCATGCCTACTATTTGAAGTACCAGAATAAGCGCCCGGACTACATCGCTGCCTGGTGGAACGTTGTCAATTGGAGCCAGGTGGAAGCCAACCTAAACTCCATGTACAAAAAGTAATGTGGAAAACTTCTTGTATGAAGCGCAAATAGCCGTATGTTGCATATCTGAGTCGTAGGCGGAACTACGGCGAAGCGGTACCAGGTCGAGTGTAATTAAATGTCAACGTTGGTTCTGTAACAATGTTCCGCAAAGGGTCGATGATATGAATATCTATGTTGGAAACCTGCCGTATTCAATGGAAGACAACGAGCTTCGCGACTTGTTCTCTGAATTCGGCTCCGTGACGTCAGCTTCCGTAGTGAAGGACAAGTTCACAGGACGCTCGCGCGGATTCGGCTTTGTTGAGATGGGTGATGCTGGCTCCGGCAATCAGGCCATTGAAGCTATGAACGGTCGCAATTTGGGCGGTCGCCCGCTAGTCGTTAACGAAGCACGTCCACGTGACGAGCGTCCTCGTTTCGATCGCGGTCCTCGCTATTGATCCCGAAATCGAGATCGAATCTTAGAACGGCCACCCATTGGGTGGCCGTTTGTATTTTAGGGCTCTGTTTCCGCAACACTTATTGAACTCCATGCAGATCTTTGAAACACTCCAGTCCATGGGCCACGAACAAGTGGTTCTCTGCTCAGATCCAGTAACAGGCCTTCGTGCTATCATCGCTATTCATGACACCTCACTTGGACCCGCGTTAGGCGGAACTCGGATGTGGAAGTATGAATCTGATGAGGCGGCGATCACGGATGCTCTTCGTCTATCACGTGGTATGACCTACAAGGCAGCCGTAAGCGGAGTCAATCTCGGTGGAGGCAAGGCCGTACTCATAGGTGACCCTCGCACGGACAAGAGCGAAGCAATGTTCCGCGCGTATGGTAGAATGGTTGAGACCCTTCGTGGACGGTACATCACGGCTGAAGATGTTGGTACGTCCGTGCAGGACATGGAGTGGATCAATATGGAAACGAAGTATGTAACCGGTGTTGGTGGTATTGGCGGATCGGGAGATCCTAGCCCTGTTACAGCGATGGGCGTGTACTCTGGCATGCGTGCCTCAGCTCACACAACATGGGGAAGTGACTCACTGGCAGGGAAGCGAGTTGTTGTGCAAGGGGCTGGTAATGTAGCCTCCCACCTCGTAGAATATCTCGTGAAAGATGGAGCACTCGTTTTTGTAACGGACATCTATCAAGAAAAAGCAAAGGCGTTGGCAGCCAAGCATGGCGCCACGGCTATCTCTCCTGAAGAAGTTTTCACAACAGAGTGTGACGTTTTCTCGCCGAATGCTCTCGGGGCCATCCTCAACGACGACACTATTCCAAAACTATCGTGTGCAGTGGTCTGTGGCGGCGCGAACAATCAGCTGAAAGAAGAACAGAAACACGCTCACATGCTCAAGGATCGAAATATTCTTTATGCTCCCGATTATGTGGTCAACTCCGGCGGACTCATGAATGTGGCTTCCGAAGTTGATGGATATGATCGTGCGAAGGTGATGCGTCAGGCAGAAGGCATTTACGACATCACGATGAACATTCTCCTGACCGCCAGAGACCGTGATGTTCTCACGATTGAGGCTTCAAATGCGATTGCAGAGGACCGCCTACGAAAGGTCCGACATGTTCACGGTACCTACATTGGATCTCCCACGATCCGTGGCGTTTGACAACAGGAGCCCCCTTGACAATTGATCCTAACGAGAGCGAATTCCCTACAAGTCGTAATTCAACGATAAAGGGTTCTCGACATCTCGCCCGTGAAAAGGTGCTCCAAGTGCTCGCTGCTACGATCAGCGACGAGATCAGTCTGGACGTTGCTTTCAATCACGTGTTTTACAGACAGTTCACATTTGATGCTAAAGATGCTGCCGATGAAACACGCATCCTTCACCCGGATGAGGTGCATGAGTTAGAAGCGGATGTGTCCATTGAATGGTCCAACGAGGACATTGAATACGCTCGGGCTGTCATCTATGCGTCGCGTGATCAACGTGAAACAAGCACGGAATTGATCGATCGCTATTCAAAGAACTGGGATTTAGAACGTATTGCTCTACTTGATAGAGTCCTCATGAGACTAGCCATAGCCGAGCTCACCACCTGTCCTGATATTCCGATCAAGGTTACCATCAACGAGGCGATCGAGCTGGCAAAGCGATACTCTACCGATAAAAGTGGTACGTTCGTGAACGGCATCCTTGATGCAGTCATTGAAGAACTGCAGAAGGAGAGTCGCATTACCAAAACTGGCCGTGGTCTTGTTGAATAAAGCACCTGAAAACACCAACCGTAATGGAACAATGAATATGACAAATCGGAACGATCTTATACTCCAACTGATGGTTTTAGCGTTGTTGGTCCTCTTCTCGTTTAGTGCTCATGCACAACGGTGGAATTGGGTCACCCAGGCCTCAGGTCCGAGTTTTGATGAAGTGTGGTCGATGGGCTTAGCGCCCAACGGAGATCTACACATTCTCGGCACTTTTTCTGATTCTGTGAATTTCAGTGGTCAGGAAGTAAAGTCCTACGGCAACTACGACATCTTTACAGCACGATACAATTCCAAGGGGAAGGTCCTTACTTCAAATGGAAACGGTGGCTTCGACATCGATGACGGTCAATCGATCGTGGTCGATAACAAAGGCAACTACTACTTTGCAGGTGCCTTTTCTACCGAAGCAATCGTGGCAGGTGAACTCATTGATGCTATTGACCCCTCGTCTACTGATATGTTCGTTGCAAAGGTAGACAAGCTTGGTTCACTCGTTTGGGTCAAGGTCTTTGGGTCTCCAACATATGACGAGGGAGCCCCATATGTAGCTGTTGATTCACTCGGATCTGTTTACGTTGCAGGTGGGGTTGGAGGTACAGGTCAATTCGGAGAAAAGCGCTACACGAGCGTGGGTAAGCTTGACGCATTCGTTGCAAAGCTTTCTGCAAATGGAGATTTTGTCTGGGTGCAGGGTTCTGGCTCTACCGATAATGATGAATGCACGGCAATATCAGTTTCCGCAAACGGCGATCGGATCTATGCCTCCGGTACGTTCATCGGCCAAGTAAACTTCGGTGGCATCATAACAATCGAGAGCTACGTAAACAAGGCGGATTTCTTTGTTCGTGGATTTAACGCAAACGGCTCGACGCTTTGGGTGAAGCGAATCGGGTACAGTGGAACAGATCGCCATATTAATTCGACAACAACATTCGATGGAAAGCTCTTATTGACCGGCGCCATGAGCGAGGTTACAACGTTTGATACCAGAACGCTTACTTCTAATGGCTCAAATGCCTCCGACTTCTTTGTGTGTAGAATGGCCAAAGATGGCAACATCGAATTGCTCAAGAACTACGGCGGTACGTTTGAAGATGTCGGTTTGAGCATTGCAGCCGATGCAAAGGGTAACATCTTCATAGGGGGCTACTATGACAGCACAACAACAGTATCTGAAATCATAGAACAGTCCAACGGTGGGAGAGATGGTTTCGTAACGCGCATCATGGCCGATGGTTCTGTTGATTGGCTAAGAAGTTGTGGTGGACCATACGACGACGAAATCCGTGCAGTTGTTATTGACCCAAAGAACGTTCCATTTGTGTGTGGTGTGTTCGACACGTGGGCGTTGTTTGAAGACCTCAAGATCACCGGCAACCGTTTTTCGGATGTCTTCGTTGCTGCACTTGATTGTGGACCATATACATCTCTCAAGCCACGCATTGGCCAGCTCGACATATGTGAGGGTCAGGATAGCCTCGTTCAATCACGTTTTGGATACCCTGCCTATGAATGGTACGTGAACGGCACAAAGGATCCGACTGTTCCGAGCTACACCTATCGGACTGGAAAGCTCGTCAAAGGAACATACAAGGTGTATTGCCGTGTAACTGGTTTTGATGACTGTATCAAGAACACAGACACGATCACAATCAATGTGCGTTTGGGACTGCCGGTTCCGACGATCACGCGTGTCGGCGACGAGCTCCGCTGTAGTGTCGATGGGAAAATCTATGAGTGGTATCGCGAAGGCGTCAAGATCAACGGCGCTATGAGCCAGACTCTTGCAATCTCAGGAGAGGGTAACTATCGGGTTCGCATCAGCGACAGCACGGGTTGCGATCGTTGGTCCGAGAACTTCCTTGTAGGTACAACGAGTGTCTTCGGCGATGAGGCCGGCGCCATCATTACACTGTACCCGAATCCTACACAAGGTCAGGTAACGATTGCCGGAGCGTCGGGAGCCGAGATCACAGTAACAGACATGCTTGGTAGAGTTATCGCGCGTTTACAAAACGCATCAGATGTGCAGCTCGTTACTATTGACGGCGCCAACGGCACGTATGCCGTCACACTACGTAGTGGCAACGCGGTCCGAACGATGCTCATAACGAAACAGTAATGGTCCTTTCCGCAGATCGATAGCGAGAGCGGAAATTACCGGCAGAAATTCAAGTACAAGGGCGATGGGGTGGTCAATCCACACTCCATCTCCCTTGTATGTTAAGAGCCCCATTCCATAAAAAATCATTGATACTCCCCATGCGATTACGGCGCGCGTAGGGCTGAGAGCAAACAAGATCAAGGGTAACGTGAGGTACCACGGATGCACAACGGGGGAACACAGCATGATCACGGTCAAGCTTGTGGATAGTGCAAAGAGTGGTGAAGCGCGGTAGCGAACCCCTATTGTCACTACACTGATCAACGCAACAGCGGCTAAGGTGAGCCGAATCATCGTATCATCCATTACGTGCGATAGGGCCAAGTATGGGGCTGAGTTTGTCTGCCACTTACCCGCAAAGGTTGCAAGACTATCAAACATATGCGGACCGATGAACGGGGCGTAGATGATGCCCAGAATAACAACGACGATCGAACTGTACACCGCCCGTTGCCGCCACGTTAGTGATACGAATAGAAACGGCAACGCAACGATCGGCACAAACTTCATGGAAACGGCTATTGCGATGATCACCGCAGACGGGGCCAGCTGTCTACGCTCAAAGAAGACCAGTGCAATCGCGGTGAGCAGTGCCATTGCAGAGTCAACGTGTACATCCATTAGGCCGTTGAGGAGGACCACAGGACAAAGAATCATCGCTCTCAGTAGAACCGTTCTGCGAATGTTATGACGCAAGAGACGTTCCAAAGACACGTACATCGCTGCTAGTAACAGAAGCCAACCGAGCTTAAAGAGAAGCGGGTCCGTCCCGGCAACGAGGGAGATACCCGCAAATACAAGTTGTGCTCCTGGTGGATAGATCGTGCGCATATGTCCATATGCAACACTCTGCCAGGCAGTGCCAAGATCCGGCTGGTGATTTTGAGGTGAGGATGCGTATGGGTTGTGCCCATGCGACGTGACCCAACCGTCCCAGCGATAGCGAAATGCATCATCCGAAAGAATGTCTGTTGGGATCGCGAGCAAAGTCACGGAAACAAGCGCTATCAATGCTAAGGGGCGAAGAAACTTTTGTAGTTGTAGAACCTCGGCGCGCATGATCTGCAGAACGAGAATCAACCACGCTATGGCAAGAGGGATCCATAGTACGATCGCAATCCCCGCATTTGATAAGATCCTATCGAAGTGCATAATGAGCAATGGTGTGTAAGATCTTCGTGCCGGCTCGTATACTTCCCATGATCGTTCCGGAGATCTTCGACGTTCCGATTCGGCGCCGATATCGTACCGGTATTTCTACCACGGAGGACTTGTCTCGTGCGGCTTTGATCTGCATCTCAACAGTCCACCCCCACGTAACATCTTCCATTGCCATCTGTGTTAACAAACTCCATGTTAGAGCACGCAGCGGACCGAGATCCGTATATCGGGTTCCCCAGCGCAAGCGTATCAACGTAGTTGCAAGCCAATTCCCGAAGATCTGCTGAGGTGTAAGAGCGCCACGCTCTCGCTCCCCCAATACACGCGAGCCAATGCACATCTCAGCGCGTCCATTACATACTAGTTCCGCTACAGCATAGGCATCATCTGGATGGTCACTTCGGTCGGCATCACAAAAAAGGACAACATCCGGTGGATCCTTTGCGAGTTCGGCAATACCAAGTAAACACGCAGCTCCGTATCCGCGACGAGGTTCGTGCACCACGATAGCCCCCTTCGATTGGGCAATCGCGACAGTTGCATCTGTGGATCCGTTGTCCACAACCACAATTCGTGTGAACGACGTAGCGAGTTCATCAAGAACGATTCCAATAGACATCTCTTCGTTCAATGCCGGAATGATCACGGCAACGGATCGTCCATTGATCATGTGTTAGCTCGGGTAGTACCTGGCATTATACTGCTCGAGTTCCACACGACGCCAGTTATGGATCCTCGACCGCTTATCGAGCACGTCGCGAGCATCATCAAGTGAGATCTTCATTTCCGCGGCAAATGTTGTTGCCTCAATGTAGCCGATGGATCCGGTTAACATGGCAATTGCACCTTCGATTCGACTCGTGGCGCCCGTGCGCATTCTTAGGCCAATCACTAATGCGGTAATTGATGACGCAGTCATAAGCAGACAAAGGATCATATTCCCAAAAGCGGCATCATCATTGTCACCGGCATTAGCGCCGATCCACATTACCAGGCCAAAAATGGCAAACATCATGAGGAAGGCAGAGAGCATTAGGACTAGGCGGTGAGTCATAGGACGCCAAATTACTGCCTATTTTGGTACCACTGACCTACAAGGAGAATTACGTGGACGATAAGATCGAACAGTTGCGGGAACTCAAAAGGCAAGCCCTTCTTGGTGGAGGTCAGGCGCGCATTGATGCTCAGCACGCAAAAGGCAAACTCACCGCGCGAGAACGTCTCGATGTATTGCTTGATGAAGGATCATTTCGAGAGCTCGATATGCTGGCTCGGCATCGTTCCACCAAGTTTGGTCTCGAGAAACTCCGTCCACTTGGTGACGGCGTCGTTACCGGCGTTGGAACGGTTCATGGTCGCGCCGTGTGCGTATTCTCCCAAGACTTCACAACGTATGGTGGTTCACTCGGCGAAGTTCATGCCGAGAAGATCTGCAAGGTTTTAGACTATGCAATGAAGATCGGTGTACCGGTGATCGGCCTCAATGATTCCGGTGGGGCTCGGATCCAAGAAGGTGTCGTATCGTTGGGTGGCTATGCGGACATCTTCCTGCGTAACACGATGGCCAGCGGAGTGATCCCACAGATCAGCGTGATCCTCGGACCGTGCGCCGGCGGTGCTGTGTATTCTCCTGCACTAACTGATTTCGTCTTCATGACGAAGGGTACGTCGTACATGTTTGTGACCGGACCGGACGTGGTAAAGACCGTAACGCATGAAGAGGTTACGTTCGAAGAGCTAGGCGGAGCTGAGACACATGCATCAAGAAGCGGCGTAGCACATTTCGCATTTGATAACGAGGTAGACACCTTACTGGCCGTGCGTAAACTTATGTCGTACGTCCCACTGAGTAATCGTGAGAAGCCCCCTATCAAGCCTACGAACGATTCTTCAGACAGAGACTGTGATAGACTGCGCAAGGTGATACCGGCCAATCCCAATCAGCCGTACGACATGAAAGAAGTGATCCGAGACGTCATAGATGAAGCAGACTTTTTTGAGGTTCATGCAGACTACGCTACAAACATCATCGTTGGTTTTGCCACCCTTGACGGTATGCCGGTGGGCATCGTTGCGAACCAGCCGGCGTCGATGGCCGGTGTATTGGACATCAACAGCAGTGTTAAGGGGGCGAGGTTCGTTCGCTTCTGTGATGCCTTCAGTATCCCACTAGTTGTGTTCGAAGACGTGCCGGGTTTTCTACCTGGCACTGAACAAGAGTGGCGTGGCATTATCAGACATGGCGCAAAGCTGCTGTATGCGTTCTGCGAAGCCACAGTGCCAAAGCTCACGGTGATTACACGCAAGGCCTATGGCGGTGCGTATGACGTTATGAACTCAAAGCACATTCGTGGTGACTACAATGTTGCATGGCCATCCGCAGAGATCGCTGTGATGGGTGCGAAAGGGGCTGTGGAGATCCTGTACAGAAAGGATATCGACAAGTCTGAAAACAAGGAGCAACGCATGCAAGAGCTCCAAGATCAATACAACGAAGAGTTCGCGAATCCTTACGAGGCAGCCGAGCGTGGCTATATCGACGACGTGATAGAACCACACGAAACGCGAAGGGAACTCATAAAGGCACTACGCTCATTGCGTACCAAGGTGGAGACGTTGCCTTGGAAGAAGCACGGAAATATTCCGTTGTAGTGTCGCGTCGGCGACGCGACACTACAACGGCGCTCCCAAAACGATCACGCACGCTCTGCCATACGTGGAGTGCGTGCCGATAGCAATTCCAACCAACGTGTACGTGGGGTTGAGTAAGTTCTTTCGATGACCTCTATCCGGCGTGCCTTCATCTACGAGAAACGAAGCAATGATCAGCTCCGGAGTATTGTGCCCATAGGTTATCGCCTCGCCCAGAGAGTTGATCTGACCGTATGTGTTCACTCGTTTCAGGGGGTCGGATCCGTCTGAACCGATGTGACCCATAACATCATGAGATGTAATATCACTTGCATGGTCTTCCGCCGCAGACTGCAAAGCCCCTTGCATATTGAGCAGTGGTAGGGGGCGCTCTTTCTTCAGTTGTGCCTTTATTTCCTTTACCGCTGCATCGAGAGCCTTTACGCTTTTCGTAAAGGACCGCACATGTGTACGATAGCGCTCAATAGCCGGGATGAAAGACTGAGGGTCATTGCGGACAGTATTCAACACTTGAAGTACTTCGCGCTGTATACTATCGATCTGTTGCTGTCCTTGGCTCTGAGCGAACAGCGAGCAGGAGCTAGCAACGATTAATGCTGTGAGGGAAAGAAGATATTTCATGTTCAATAACTACGATCGTTGTCTATAGATATGAGAGACGAGTAGTGCGCCACCAGCAAGACCAAGATCTTTCAGTAAGGCAGACATCGACATCATTCTCCCGACCTCATCTGCAGCACCGAGCATAGCTGGAACATGTACTGTGGCCACAATAATCACGAGCAGACATGCTAATAGTTGTCCAGCCAACACGGTCTTCTTTCCGGAAAGAATTGATGCGGCTGCACACAGATCAGCAATTCCAACAACATAGACCCATACCACGCCACCAGGGAGCCAAGGAGGAACCATTCCGGACATCTTGTTTGCACTAATCACATGCATCAAGCCGATGGACACGAATGGAATGCTAAAGAGTATCCTTCCAACGAGGAGGGTCGGAAACTTCACCGAGCGTCCGCCTGATAATGAGACGTCACCTTATCGCAGATCTCCGCTAGGACTACGGCTTCTTTCTCGCTGATCAAGGAGGAAAACGACACCTCAAGAGCATCAACCTCGGACTGCATCGCATTTAGTAGTTCCAGGCCTTTTGGAGATATTACCGTAAGTGAAAGTCGCAGGTCCTCTGCACTCTTGACCCGTTTCACCAGTGATAGCTTTTCTAGGCGGTCTATGAGTCTGGTAACATCCGGCGCCACGTGGATCATCCGCTGGATGATCTCGCACCGTGGATGTCCACCGGGATGCACCCCTCGAAGGATTCGCAACACATTGTACTGCGCAGTGGTGATTCCGTGGGTCTCACATGTTATGTCCATCTCACGCGTTAGACGGTCTGCACAGACCATCACACCAAGAATTGCTTCTTGATACGGGGATGTAAACTTTGACTGCTTAAGGCGCCGCTTTAGGTGCTCACTCATAGTGCAAACGTACAACAGGACTTAGTGTGTTACAACACTGAAGTCAAGTTACTAGTTACCAGTTACTAGTTACTATCCATTCGTAACTGGTAACTAGTAACTCGTAACTGGTAACTAGCCTACGAACTCTGTAGGAGCTTGGAGTCCGCTACTCGCAAAGCGGTTATGATCTCCTCCAAGCCTCCGTCTACCACGCCTTGGAGGGGATGATTCTTGTTATCGCCTTCTAAGCGGTGATCCGTGACTCGGTTTTGGGGCCAGTTGTACGTCCTGATCTTCTCAGAGCGGTCTCCCGTGCGTACCATGCTCTTGCGGGCGCCTGCGATGGCGGACTGTTGCTTTTCTAGCTCAAGCTCGTACAGGCGGGCGCGAAGGACCTTCATAGCCTTGTCCTTGTTCCGCAATTGAGAACGTTCGTCTTGACATTGAACGACAATTCCTGAAGGGATATGGACGATTCGCACGGCGGTTTCTACCTTGTTTACATTTTGACCGCCTTTGCCACCCGATCTGAATATGTCGATACGTAGGTCAACGTCATTGATCTGGACGTCTACGTCTTCTGCCTCAGGAAGCACCGCAACAGTTGCTGCAGAGGTATGGATACGACCTTGTGACTCGGTCTCCGGGACTCGTTGGACTCTATGAACACCACTTTCGAACTTGAGAATGCCATAGGCCTCATCTCCGTTGACTTCGAACGTGATCTCCTTGAAGCCCCCTCTTTCACTCTCCGTCATATCGATGGGCTCGATTTTCCATGCCTTGGCCTCGCAAAACTTTTGGTACATCCGGAATAGGTCGCCTACGAACAAAGCCGCCTCGTCTCCGCCGGTACCTGCTCTGAGTTCTACGATACAGTTCTTGAAGTCGTTCGGATCTTTAGGAATGAGGAGGACGTTTAGGTGGTCTGCCAGCACCGCTTGACGAGCTTCCAGCTCACGCGTGTCCTCATAGGCCATGTCGCGCATATCGGGGTCAGTTGCCGAATCGTTAATAAGTGCCCAATTGGCCCGGACTTGCTCAATAACATTGAGGTACTCGCGTCCAGCTATCACTATGCCAGACAAGTTCTTATGCTCGCGCGACGCCTCACGTAGTCGCGTGGGGTTATTCACTACGGACGGATCGTTGAGGGATTGTTCCACTTCGGCGAAGCGGTCAATAAGGGCTTGCAGGCGTTCTTCCACAGACAAAAATATCGCAACTTGCTGTATGCGAGTACTTTCTTTCTTTGTCGGGGCTGTTTTGTTGTTGTCTGGGTGTGCCAGTGAAGACCCAAATATCGTGAATCCTCAGCCCGGGAGTCGTCGAATCGTACTCCGCCGCTTTAACATGATTCCCGACGGCGCAGGTAGAAAGAGCGATACCGTGCGATCACCGGGCGACTCTAGCTTCATTGAAATAGTAAAGGCGGGAGCAACGGAATTCAAATCACTCCAGCGCGTTCGCTTTGTGCAAAATGCGGTGTATGACGTCTTCACTCTTGCTGCTGTTGACATGCCGAGCGTTTTTGATACCGTACTTATCACAAATGCAAATGCTGCTCTGACAACCGTCCCTGTTGCCCAAGTACGTGTCGTCCAGCTCGTGCCCGACACCTCTCGTTTCTTTGACGTGCGAATTGGTTGCGCCAACGGGTTGCCCCTTACTTCTGCTCCCGTAGTCTTTGGTCAAGCCTCCCTGTATTCACAGGTCTATCCCGGGCTGGCAGTATTCTCGATTACCGAGACTACGAAGGGTGTCACCAATGTCATCGGCACCTATGAAACAGTACTGGGAGAGCGAAAAGTATACAGCATAATTCTTTATCGCGACGCTTCAAGTGAAGACGTGTTGATTCTGTTCATCGAGGAGAGCGATCTATCGCCACAGGCCGAACGCGCTTTCATTCCCGTACAAAAGCGCACAGCCGATGTGCGGGTGGTGAATCTGGCCTCTACGAACGTTGATGTAGCTCTAAAAAACTCAGGCCAGATCATTGCGAAGGGTCTGGCTACGTCAACCGTTGGCGCGATTGAAACTGCACCAACATGTGAAAGCGAGCTGGCGGATGTATTCGAGTCCACATATGGCAGTGGAATCACAGCGGTAGATAGCACGTCTTTAACAGTTCGTGGCAAATTCTCGGTGATCACAACTGACTCAGGAGGCACCGGGCGTTTGGTTATTGCTCCCACCATCATTATAAAAACTATGATCTTATTGTTTATGATGACGGAACTTCGATCAGCACACTTCTTCTCGAAGAAAATCAATCTTCACAAATGCTTCAACCGCTTCTCGATGGAGTGTTCATTCGTGTTCTCAACGGATCCAGCCGTCAGGTCTCCATTCCTATACAGGTTGGACTCGTTCTTCCATCCGGATCACTTTTCTACGGAAATAGTTTAGCCTCCACCGTTCCTGTAGCAAACGTGCCATACGTCATCAACGGTGTTGCAGGGGATATCATTACACGTCTTGATGAGCGTACACTTGTAATCTATGCCGAGGGAGGGGGCAAGTCAAACGTGATCCAGATCACTACCCCGCCGCTCACTCCAAAGGCAGGCTCTACCAGCAGGCGTGTTGTGAATGCTACTGAGGACGTCCCTTTCGTGTCCATTAGTTTCGATTCTGTGCCAAAGACAAGTGGCGACGGTGAACACCTGGCGCGAAACGTTGCCTATGGAATGACGTCGGATGTAGTTGTATCACAGCAGGACCGTAGAGGCACGTACTACGTCTACAATTCCGAAACCGGAGCAAAACTGTACTCTTTTCCCGTGCAATTAGCCCCTTTAGGCAATAATTACACCTTTGTGGTAGTGGGGCGAAAGGACGGCGTGTACGAAGTGATCGTAACGCAAGAGTTCTAGCCGTTCACGTGTGGTATATTTGACACTTCATGCAGACTTCTCCTTTTCGTTCGGTCGCGGTACATCTCTTCGCCACTATCGGTCTCCTCTGGTTTACCGTAGGGTCTACATGTGCGGCAACGGAAGCTTTCGTGCCCCTCACAACCACGCTAGGTGTGGGTCAACGTATGACCATTGCAGTTGTAGGTAGCCTTGACGATGGCCCTGTTGTGCGTATCACGTTCCGGTACAGCCCAACCGTGTTGCGAATAGTCGGTTCGAATGGCTCAGGCAACTATGGACTCCGCTGCGCTCCTCTTACAGTGATCGAGGACAGGGTAGAGTCGGTTGCATCCGCCGTTTACGTGGTTGAGTGCCAATTCTCCGTGATGAAAACAAACGACACTCTTCTTACCCTTGTGGTTGAGGGTGTGGGTGGGACCGACACGACCGGATTCCTACGTGCCGACAAGATAGAGATCAATGGAATCGAGAAGCTGGGGTCCTTCAACTCCGGAGAGATCATTCGCACGGGTGGCGTGGTTGCCAAGCCAGTAGTCAAGGAGGGCGTTACGGGCAATTATCCGAACCCGTTCTCAAGCCGAACGCGATTCGTCTATGTATTAGAGGCTCCCGGGCCCGTTTCCTTTTCTATTCGCAATGCACAGGGTGGACTCGTTCAGGAGCTTCCTACAGTGACCGGCACGGCGGGTGAGAATTATCTCGATTATGAGCTCGTGACATGGCAGGTGGCGAATGGGGCGTATCTCCTTCAAATGACCACTGACCTTGGGACATACTTCCATCCCATGACGGTGATGAAATGAGAAGTCTTGCTCTCATTGTTTCACTGTTGTGCTGCGTCGCTGTTATGTCTGCCGGTGACCCAAGCTTTATTACGAAGAATTCAGAAGGACGTGAGTTTTGGCTCTGCTTCATGAAGAATTTTCGTGAGGCCGGTCAGAAGGATGTACAGAATCGACAAGAAACTCTGCGACTTCAGCTGTTTCTCACAAGTAGCTTTGATGCTGTTGTAAGGATCCAGATAGAGGAGATCTTGTATGACAACACGGTTACCATAAAGGCAAACACCGTTGTGAACGTGCAGATCCCTGCCCGTGCACAATTGCGAGGCATTGAAGTTGGCGAGAGACTCGCCGTCCACGTTACAGCAGACACGGCGATCAGCGTCTATGGACTCAACAGTCGTTTTCAGACGACTGATACATTCCTCGGTCTGCCTGTGAGCGTTCTCGGAACCGAATACCGCGCAGTGGGGTACACAAAGCTTGCGTCAGATTTGTTATCTGCGGTTTCCGTAGTGATAACAGAAGATGAAACCGATCTCACGATCACGCCAACTGTGACAACATCCACCGGACGTCCTGCGGGTCGCCCCTTTACAACTCGACTCCGCAAAGGCGACGTCTACACGATTGGTGCTCGATGGGAATCTATTGGTACATGCGACCTCACAGGAACATTGATCACAGCAAACAAGAAGATCGCAGTGTTCAGTGGCCACAACTGCGCATACGTCCCACCAAAGATCGAAGCATGTAATCACCTCGTTGAACAGCTACCACCGGTAACAGCATGGGGCAAGCACTACTACTTAGGCATGCTCAAGGAACGATCAAAGTTTACCTACAGAGTTATCTCCTCGCAGGATGGCACGCGTGTGTTTGAGGATGCAAAACTCGTTGCGGTGCTGAGGGCTGGTGAGTTTTTTGAAAATCTCAATCTCTCTCGTCATGTTCAGGTCACTGCTGATAAGCCGGTTTTAGTAGCACAGTTTGCACAGGGATTCAAAAATGGCGATAGTGTTGGCGATCCGATGATGATCCTCGTGAGCCCTACACAACAGTTCCTCCGCGAGTATCGCATCGCTACACCGATCAGCGGCGCATGGCATCATTACATCAATGTTGTAACGCCAACTACCGCCATAGATGAGATTAGGATCAACGGCCGAAGGATAGATTCACTCCTGTTTGTGGTGCTTGGTGAGAGTCGATATTCCATCGCACAAGTACCCATTCCATTTGGATCTCATGTAATCAAGAGCGACACCCCTTTCGGACTCTATTCCTATGGCTTCGGATACGGGTCTGATGCCTACGATGCCTATGGGAATATGGCGGGACAGTCATTCTTTGAGTTAAATAAACTCGTGGACTCCCTACCTCCTGAGGCCGATGGAAAGAACCTGCGTGACGACTATGTGGTCACCATCCGAGATGACCGTCCCATGGATAAGGGTGTGAAGAGCGTCAAGGTCCTCGTATCATCGGGACTTGATGCACAGATTCCAAAGATTGAAGAAGGGGCTCCTCAAGTTGCTATACGAGTGAAGCAAACAGTAGGTGGCCACGCCGGCAGGCTGGTGTTCCGCACGGAAGACGTTGCCGGTAACGTGAGCAGTTTCACACTCTGCTATGTCTTTGATAGTCGCAGCGAACGGTACACGTATCAACTCAGCGAGGGAACTGATGTTATCTGTGCGTCAGAGGGCGCATGGATGGTGGGTGCGTATATGTCATTGGGTTCAACATTCCACAATGTGGACATGCGATTGCCGGAACTCAGCACAGCCCAACTGCCTTTTTCCAATCAATTCCAAGGCACGAGTTTTGGAGGCGGGTTGCTCATCGGAAGACGAATGTCTCAGGATGTGATACTCGCCGGCCGACTAGGCATGAGTTCGTTGGGCGGCAGACTTCTCTCTCCCGACAGTACCGTCAGTTCGGTGTTTGATACTGCGTCTAAGTCGTTTGTCCCGTATCAAGAGGGAACAACGCTCTGTGTTACTGCGCCGTATATCAACGCAGCGGCGGGCATTGAGTGGTTCCCGCAACGTTACTTCTATATTTCTGCGGGGATACAGATCTCGTTGCCTATTGGGTCAAGTGTAACTGTGCAACGCGTGATACTACGGCCTAGCAACTGGGTCTTCGCCCAAGGATCCACACCACAAACAGTTCTGCCTGAGTCGCTCAGTGCACTGACCTCGGTACAGTTGGGACTTTATGGTGGTCTTGGATTCTCATATCCCGTTTCGTTTCGAGTGTCTGTCTTTGCCGAGGCACTGTATTCCACGTGGTTTGGAAACGTTGCCACACCAGGTCCATGGTCTGTAGAGCGTATTGGAGCGAACATAGGCGCACGTTACCGTTGGTAGACTCGTACGCTTTCGTGATGTAAATTGTTGACATGCTTAGCACTCTTCCGTGGCTCGCCGTTATTGCAAAGGACATTCGTAGCGAGATCCGGACTCGCTACGGCATCACTGCAGTGGGTCTATTCGTTGTAACAGCTGTAGCACTCGTTGCCTTTTCAAGTGCCGACGAGCCAATGCCTCGACCGATTGCAGCAGGAGTCCTGTGGGTTGTGATGTTCTTCACTTCCATGACGGGGCTAGGTAGAGGATTTGTTAGCGAAGAGGAGAGGGGCACGTCCCTCTATCTCCGGCTGAGTGCCGCTCCTTTATCCGTCTACTGGGGAAAGCTTTTCGGAAACATAACCGTGGCAGTAGTCTCGAATCTCGCAGTTGTTTTGCTTTTCATGACCTTTATGACATCTGTCGAGATTGGCTCGCCGTGGATCCTTCTGTTGGTAACGTTGGCTGGAAGCGTTGGTCTAGCTGCAGTGATCACCATCACATCTGCCATCGTTGCAAAGGCCGGAACACGCAATGCACTTCTTCCGATTCTGTCGTTTCCTGTGTTATTGCCTCTTGTTATGCCGGGTATTGGTGCCACACTTTATGCTATGGCCGGTCTTGAACTTCAGGATGTACTTCCTGACCTAACCTTGATGCTCAGTCACAGTGGAATCATCATCATCGTTTCCGCGCTTGTGTTTGAGGTTATCTGGTGCGATTGATAGGGATCATTATTACCTCCTTGTTGCTGCTAGCTCATTGTGCCACACCTCTTCCGCCAAAAGTGCCATTTGCGAAAAAGCCACATCAAATCTCACCTCTCTCTATTGCCGTTATCGGAGATCAACAACGAACCAGCGAAATGGAAGTCTGGCGTGAGCGAAATACCATCCATGCAGATCTGGTCAAACAAGTTGTGGACTCAAAGCCTGATGCATTGATCTTACTTGGCGACCAAGTCTTCACAGGCTCATCTTCAGACGATTGGAGATTCTTTGACTGGATAATGGTGCCTGTAAAGAAGAAGCGTATTCCGGTGTTCCCAATATTTGGTAACCACGAGTACTTCGGCGATGATGCCGTTGCATATGTTAACATGGTCAGCCGATTTCCAGTCTTGCATTCTACATGGTACACAGTAGTTCTCGATTCGATTGCCTTTGTAATGCTGAACACCAACTTCGATGAGTTCAGCCGCGATAGTGCTGTACGTGAACTGCGTTGGTTCAAGACGCGTATGCGGCAGCTAGGTGAAAGTTCTGGCGTGAAATGTATCGTTGTGTGCGGTCATCATCCACCATTCACGAATTCAACGATCGTTCCTGACGAACACATACTTCAACAATACTTTGTGCCAATATTCGAACGCTCAGAAAAATCGCGTCTCTGGTTAAGTGGTCACGCACACGCATACGAGCACTTCCGTCACCGTAATGTGCACTATGTTGTGTCGGGCGGGGGTGGTGGGCCTCGTCAGATACTCTATCTCGATGATGACCTCCGTAGGCATGACGACTTCTATCCGGGAGGAACTGTCCGGCCGTTTCACTATCTCCTGTTGCAAAGAAGTGGGGTTTCTCTGCGTGTCGAAATGGTTCCTCTCGCCGGACAAGAGTCAGCCGGCGAAACATTTGTGATCGATCGTGCGCCCACGCGTAATGACCAATGAATATCAGCATAGCACTCTTCATCGTAGCAACAACAGCATGTTGGTCACATCCGGACTCGGCAAGCTCTGTAGCGTCAGATACTCTTATACCTAAAGATGATCGGCACTATGTGATTTCTTCTCGGGAAGTTGAGGATTTGAATTTCAATGTCTCTATTGGTGCCTCCCTTGCGATTCTCCCACAGCCCCTTACCGAATATCCTACGCCGGCTCCTATGCTCGACATACGATGGAGGTTGGCCTCAGTATTGGGTCTGCAAGGCTATGGCCGAATCGCTTCCAATCTCGCTACGTCCATTGTTCAAGCAGGGGCATTGTACGCACGTGATATCGGACCTGCAACCTTGGGAGTTGGCTATTCGGTTTCGTTCGTTTACGGAAACATCACGTACATCGATGGATTCAACACAACACAGGAACGATGGATCAATCAGCCAATGATATGCTCGTCATGGCGATTTGACAGGGTGACACTTTCAGCGCGATTGGAACTTGAAGTGATCACGTCGATCAACCAAAAGATCGAAGATCAAGTTGTTCGGTCTGATGCGAATGCAATCACTGGTGGGTCGCTTACTCTTGCTATCGAACAGCCATTCTGGCACGATACGCACGTTGTGCTCGGCGTTACGTTTGCAAACTCAAGCAATCCCTACCAAGCGTGGTTTCTTTACAATACTTTTCAAGACCGACTTTTCTCATCAGAGTTCTTTGTAGGGTTTATCCTATGAGATTCCTCGTCGCCATTGTTCTCTCCCTTCTAACGCTTTCGTGCGTAAGCGAACTTCAACCGGTAGTCTATCCCACTATCGATTATGCAGCAGAACTAGCCAACGCAACTCCACTTGATGGAACGAGACGCCTGATCGTAAGTGGCGTCTACCTTGTTGAAGATGGCAAGGGCAGATTAGGAGACACAGTTGCTGTGCGATTTGACGGAACTCGTTTTACGATCTATGCTGCACGCAATGTGACATTCGTTGGTGGCGCAGGCGGTGCACAGGGAGACTCCGCCATCTTCATCGGAACATGGCGGGCAGTAACGGGTCCTGAAGCAGGACGACTAGATCTTACAGCCCCTGCTAAAGAAGGTGGAAGGGAACTCGTTGAGGGGAAGGGAAGTGGTAAGGGGCTTGTGTTGCAAGGGAAGCTTCACCTGGCGTCATCGAGTGAGTACATTAAACTGAAGAAGTTAGGCCAGATTAAGGGACGTTTGCGCGGATTTCAAATCATCGCCCACAGAGGTGGTGGAAGAAACTCTGAACGCCTTGGTCGATCAGAGAATAGTATACCAATGATGTTGTTTGCGAGTGTACTCGGTGCTACGGGAATTGAAATCGACATTCATATGACGAAGGAACGCATACCAGTCATCTTTCACGATCCAACATTCACTGCTAGGACTGTACCAAGTCCATATGTGATAGGGAACGTGGAGAGTTATACGCTCGCGCAGATGCGCGTGGCTGCCCGGCTTGTCAACGGTGAAACAATTCCAACGTTGCGCGAGGCATTAAGGGCTGTGATTGATTC
>JAPLFN010000103.1:16526-19535 GCA_026390655.1 Candidatus Kapaibacterium sp. | reverse complement strand
TTCTACACTACTATCTTTTGTATGGCTCGATAACAAGGCGCCCCTTATCGTAGATAGTGTGATCAGAATTCAGAAGGAAATGCTTGACTACGCGAAGACACGTGGCCGCGACATTCGGATACTTTTCGGCATTCCCGCTGACGACATTCTAACAGCATATGAAAGCAGTCCCCTTAAAGGTACCACCCCAGTGCTCTGCGAACTCGATGTTGATATTGTTCGCAGGGTGAATGCCGAAGTGTGGGCTCCGCGGTTTACTGCCGGCACTCAAGACGCGCTGGTTGCGGAGATGCAGAAGGAAGGCCTTCAGGTGTACGTGTGGACGCTTGATGATGAGGATTTTATCAGGCGCTACCTTAAGGCAGACGTTTTCGACGGAATCCTTACGAACTATCCAACCTTGCTTGCGGCGATCTTCTACACCGGGCAGGCACAACCATGAGGATGGTTTTCTCTTTTATAGTGTTGCTCCTATCAACGTTGCAAACGTATGCGCAGACTGACAGCGTGTTTACGCTTGAGACCGTGGTTACCGGAAGCATCATGACAACGCAATACAGCGAGAACCCAACCACGCAAAGCGTCACAGATCGCTTCACAGGCTCCGCTTTTCTTGGGCGGATTCTATGGCGTCCCAATCACCTTCTGGCTATTGGCGTGCAAAGCGGATATATGACGTTTTCGCAGGAGAGCTTCACAATACCGGGTGTAGGCGCTACAACGAGCGGAAAAGCAGGGCTAGCAGCGATCCCATTGCAGCTGGCTATTTCGATGAATCCGGGTTCGTTTGATCTCGGTATTGGTATCGGATCGTACTATCTGCAGTCCATATGGCGCGTTGAAGACGTGCAACGCGTCAACAGTACGGCATGGGAGTTTGGTGTGAACTCATGGATCGGATATGAATTCACTGTGTTTGACCGGCTTGAGATTGGTCCGGAACTATCCCTTCACGTCCTGAGCAACAGGGGTATTGCCTCACTCGCGTTGGGCGTGCGTATTCGATACGATGTGATCCGCTATTGAACCTTCTCAACGGCATCTCGGGCGATCATCCGAGATGCGATTGTCCCGCTGCTCATCACGCCAGGAAGGCCAGCGCCTGGATGAGTGCCCGCGCCCACAAAATATAGGGCATCTATGTCCTCGCTCTTGTTGTGCGGTCTCCACCATGCGCTTTGAGTAAGAATCGGTTCAACAGAGAACGCACTCCCGAGATGAGAGTTGAGGGTGTCGCGGAAGTGCACAGGGTCGATAATATGCTCAGTGACGATGTGCTTTTGCAGATCAGGCATGTACCTACGCTCCAGTTCATTCATGATCCGGTCTCGATAGACCTTCTGCATCGCGGTCCAGTCAGTATCCGATCCTAAATGAGGCACCGGCGATAAAACATACCACGAGTCGCATCCCGCCGGTGCAAGCGACGGATCGGTTGCTGTAGGCCGATGTAAATACAACGAGAAGTCGTCTGCAAGGTGTTTCTTTGTGAAGATGTCTTCAACGAGTTCCTTGTAACGAGGTCCCATAAGGATCTCGTGATGCGCCATGTCGGGATATTGGATGTCTGTGCCAAAGTAGATCACGAATAGCGACATCGAATACCGCATTGATGTGATGTGCTTATCGGTGTTATGCCTACGATACCGGGCAGGAACGAGCGAGAGATACGTTTGCGCTACGTCGCCATTGCTAACAACGATATCGGCGGACAGTTCCTCGCCATCCATAAGTGTAATGCCACGCGCTCTTGGTTTGCCGGATGGAGAAGACGCTATCTGTATTTCCTGCACCTCGGTTTCATACCGAATAGTACCGCCAATGTCGGTAAACAATTGCACCAGTGCCTTTACAAGTGCACCTGTACCACCCATTGCAAACCAGACGCCCCATTCCTGTTCGAGTTTGTGAATAAGCGCATAAATGCTTGTGGTCTGGAAGGGGTTCCCACCAACGAGTAGGGGATGAAATGAAAATACTTGACGGAGTCGAGGGTCCTTGATGTGGCGGTTAACAAAGCCCGCAACGCTGCGATCTGATCGAAGTCGAATGAGATCCGGAAGCACCTTCAGCATATCAGCGAAATAGGTGAACGGCTGATCGATCAGATCAAATCCTGTTGTAAAAATCGATTCCGTCTTCTTATAAAACGACTCGTAGCCGGCAACATCTTTCGGCTCAAAGGTTCGGATCTGCTCTAATACGTCCTCGCGTTTCCCGTTGTACCGAAAGACGCTTCCGTCCTGAAATCGAACATTATAGAACGGATCAATAGGAACCAGCTTTACGTAGTCGTCGGTCTTTTTTCCGCAGAGTTCAAAGAGATCATGAATGAGCCAAGGGGCTGTAATGATCGTAGGTCCACCGTCAAACACAAATCCGTCTTGCTCATACACGTAAGCGCGGCCCCCTGGTTTGTCCCGTTTTTCTACGATCTCCACGTCGAAGCCCTTGGCCTGAAGCCGTATGGCTGCGGTGAGTCCACCAAATCCACTCCCGATAACAATGACTTTCAAGAATCACCATGGAGATTAATGATACCAGTGAACAAACATACGGTAGGGGGCTAGCGTTCCATGTTCGCTGACAATTAGGTGAAAAACGATTCATTGGGTAGTGAGTGGACTCTTTGTGAGTTTTGTACTATGAGAGGAACGTCACTCACATATCGAGGTGCGCTGTCCCAGCCCTATCAACGCGGTGTTGCGACGGCAGAGAGTCGCCGTGCGTCGAGAACCTTTACTGTTGTTCCGGACGGTAGACTGTACGCACTAGATCTTGCTCGGTTCATGGCGATGTTGTTCATGATGCAGGGCCACGTCCTTGATGCCCTGGTTTCCAGCTCTGTGATCGATATATCTCATGCACCATGGAACGTGTGGCATTGGATTCGAGGACTTACGGCACCCGTCTTTCTTATGGTGTCGGGCGCTGTCCATGTGTTTGCAACAAAGCGCGATGCCGATGGTCGTGTTCGCGAGGATGTGATGGGGAAACGCATCCGATGGG
>JAPLFN010000103.1:0-16493 GCA_026390655.1 Candidatus Kapaibacterium sp. | reverse complement strand
CTTTCCTGCAAATAGGCTCTGGGATTTGCCTTTTCTCACACAGTATAGTTGGCAGCAGTTTCTTTCGGTAAACATCCTGCAGTTGACCGGAGCTACGCTTCTCGTATTCGTCCTTGTAATGCAAAGAACGATTTCAGTCACGTCGATGGGGCGGACGGGGCTCCTCACAGCACTTGGCATACTCCTGATGACACCACTCATGAAGCTTCCCTTCATACTGGCTCAGACACCAATCTGGCTAGCCCCATACATGAGTTCGAGCAGTGGTTCCCTTTTCCCGTTTTTCCCGTTTGGTTCCTATCTCTTCTTTGGCGTGGCGGTGGGTGCCTACCTTCACGGAGTTCCTAATGAGTATCGAGATGAGCAACTAAAGAGCTTAGGCTTTCGTGTTGGTGCAGTGATCGCGGGGTTGGCGTTGTTGCTTCATCATGTACTTCTGTCACAAGGTGCGAGTGCAAATCTCTTGGAGTCTCCCGAAAGCATCCTGCTCGTTGCACGCCGCGTCGGCATTGTGTTGATGATATTCAGTGGCTCAGTTCTTGTTCTGCAGAGAACGTATCGCCTGCGCAACTGGTACGTCCTTTTTGGGACGAGATCTCTCTACATCTATGTGATCCACCTTGTTCTGCTTTTTGGTACGCCATGGTGGGACGGCATCGGACGCACATCTACGAAACAGTTTGGTCTTGCAGGTGGACTCGTGATCATGTTCTCGATCATGATCAGCACCTTACTTATAGCCTGGGCCATCGATAGATACGAAAGATCTCATGTGAGGCCGGAGATCAAGGCGAGTGTGCGATATGGGAGCATGGCATTGTTGGCATATCTCCTGTTGACCTAGTCTACATTCCACGCTTAAGTTTCGATCCTAGCTTCTCACTCAAGAGCGCTCTTGCGTCGGGCGCCAGTAGCCCGAGGCCTATGACGCTCTGACGAAATGTGAACGCTTTATCAAGGGGGAATGATCTACCTTCCAGAACCCATGCGAGGAAGACTCCGTCACTAATGCCCGCCTCGAGATCTGCAAATGCGCGAGCATCAACTTCAGTGAACCAACCGGCATCTACAAGCTCACGCGTGAGATTCATGCCCAGATCTCGTAAAAATGTTCGGGTGCGCGTGATACGCTCGAGAAACGCCGGATTATCCGTTCGCAGTGCATGGGCCCAAAACTCCAAGAGAAGGGGCGCCTGCTCAGCGCGCGACTCGTAGAATTCTACAGCACTGTCTCTGATAGCGTCCACCTTACTCATAGCGTCCGGGCAGGCATCAACACGTTCGCGAATGAGTGATTCGTAGTCACTCATCCAGGCATCATACACCGCCAGAAAGAGCTGTTCCTTCGTTCTGAAGTATTCGTAAATCGTGCCCTTGCCGATGTCGGCTACAGTAGCAATATCCTGCATTTTTGACTCGTGGTAGCCACTACGAGCAAACACGTCCGCTGCATGCTTTACGATGTCGCGACGTTTCGCTTGTTTGTCGACTATGGCAGGCATGATGATCCGGAATTACTGGCGTGATAGAATTCTCTCTACATTTTCGGCAAAGGCGTCAACATGTTCTTGAGCACCCTTGCCCCAGGTGTGAAGACGAACCGTACCTTCGGAATCTATAAAAAGTACATTGGGAAGTCCGGACTGCATCAGATAGTATTCACAAACATGGCCGTCCCAATCAAGAAGGATACTGTTTGTAAATGCATCCTTGAATTTGCCTCGAACAAGCCCCTTGATAAAACCAGGCACAGCGGAAACGTCTGCAATAGCTACATACTGAACTCGATCCTTGAATCGATTGGCGAGAGGTTTCGCCCACTTGTCCGTATAGTCGCTTCCACTCCGGTCGCTCATCACAATAACCGTTGGTTTACCTTTCCAGTGCTTTGCCCATGACCACTCTTGTTTGAACTGGTCCTCAAGGATAAACTCGATCGCCTTCCTTCCCAAAGCCTTGTCTTCTGCCACGCCCAACATAGTGGTGGACATCAATCCGATCAGAAGGGTCGACGTGATTACGTGCCTGATACAAAAAGTCACTACCTTCACATCGTAACCTTTTGAGCGTCTTTCAAAAACGTTTCGAGTCCTGCATCTGTGAGTGGGTGCTTCATTGACTGCATGAGAACCTTGTACGGAACAGTTGCAATGTGAGCTCCGGCTTTTGCGCATTCCAGAAGATGAATAGGCGTGCGGATAGAAGCTGCGATAATGAATGACTCTAGTCCCTGGGTATCCCAGATCTCACACGTGTCATGAACGGCCTGCATACTGTCTGTCCCGATGTCATCAAGACGACCAAGAAACAAACTCACGTATGTGGCTCCCGCATTAGCGGCGATGAGTGCTTGGTTTGCAGTGAACAGTAACGTCACATTCGTTGGAATGTCCTGATCGGAAAGTTTGCGAACTGCAGCGAGTCCGGCGGGGATGAACGGAATCTTGATCGTGGCTTCCGGAAACCACGCGAGAATCTCGTCTGCCTCACGAAGCATCCCGTCGGTGTCGGTGCTAATGACCTCAACGCTTGTATGACCACCAACGCTTTTATGAATGCTGAGAATCAGCTCGCGAATATTGGTTGTTGGGTCTTCCTTGGCGAGCAGCGAAGGGTTGGTTGTAACTCCACTGATAAAGCCCATTGAGGCGGCGTGCTGGATCTCTTTAAGATTGGCGCTGTCTACATAGATCTGCATGATGTATTCTCCATGATGATGAAAACAAAGATACCAGCAGAATGCTAGTCTTTGCCGTAGAGCTTGATCGCGGGGATTTCGGGCAGGATCTGGTGATAGAACATCGTATGGAGTGCAGCATCAAGACCCTCCTCAACATCAGACGTCCATCGATAGAGAACCTTACCTTCACGTGGCATGCGGTCTGACATTGGAGGCACAACTTCGCTTACGTTATGCTCTAAGAGTCTCTCATCCGCGAAAAGTGCAATTGCTTCGTCGACGTTATTTTCTTCAGCATCAACACGTACTACCCACACCGCGATAGGAAGCGGAGATTCAATAAGGTCAAACCATTCCTCTCCCACATCGATCGCAGGAGCCAGCCCATTGGTCACTGGACCGATAACACAGTCACCCATTGCTCCGTCAGGGGCATCAGTAAGGACAACGTCGAACTTCTCAGCCATAACCATTCGGCAGGCAAGAGTTGGAAAGGACCCAGGTTCAGGGGACGAGTAGGTAGCAAGCCCCCTTCCACCATCAGGAAACCAGATCCCAAAAGCGTTGGTATAGTCCTGGAGAGCAACGCAAGGTCCCGGCACAATGCGATAGTCGACCTTGCCTACACCCAATCCATATCCCAGCGGACTCGTAAGCGCCATCTCCACACTATTGTTCAAAAGGAGCTTTCCACACTGATCCAGCGTGGCGCTCCGAATCTCCCACCCTCTTTGCGCACACACTTCTCTGATGTTTGTAAGGATCGGTTCAGCTAGTTCGCGCGTCGGGATGGCGATAGTCATGGTAAGGTTTCTATATAACGAAAGACGGCAGTTGGAAGCAACACGCCTGCAGCTACTGCAACATTAAGGGAGTGCTTCGTACCAAACATGGGAATTTCTACAGCCCCTTCGCACCATCCCAAGAGTTCATTACTCACTCCTGTGAGCTCATTGCCAAAGACGAGGGCAAGTGGGTAGTGCTCGGGTCCTAGGGCTTCCGGATTGAGCGAGCCGTGGGCGATTTCGGCGGCAAAGACGTGATAGCCGGCCGCTTTGAGATCCCTTACCGCATCAATTGGGGACGAATAGACGGAAAAGGGCACCACTGTATCAGCACCAAGGGCTGTTTTGGAGATCTCTACCCTGGGGGGTGCAGGTGTATAGCCACAGAGGATAATGCGTTCTAGGCCAAAGGCGTCTGCAGTGCGGAAGATGGACCCTACGTTGTAAAGGCTGCGTATATCGTTAAGCACGGCCACTACGGGATGCCTAGTGGCGGTAGACGCCTCCGCGGGTGTTAGTCGCCGATTGACAAGTTCATCATGTGAGAGTTTTTCCACGACGCGAATATCGTACTTTGGAGAACGATGTTTCGCCGTCACTTTATCACAGCCCTCGCAACGGGCCTCGTACTCCGCCCGATTAAGGGCCTGGCAGCCCTAGGCGAGGACCCGCCGTTGTCGTTCTTTGTCCTTGGTGACTGGGGCACGGGCGGGAGCCTACAGAAGAAGGTGGCAGGGGGCATGCGCTCAGCTTCTGCCATACGAAAGCCCAGTTTTGTTCTGAGTACAGGAGACAACATTTATCCGAACGGCGTTTCGTCGGCTCTTGATCCACAATGGGTTTCCAAGTACGAAAAGATCTATGAAGGTCTTGATGTTCCGTGGTGGTCCATTCTCGGAAATCATGACCATCGCGGCGACCCAGATGCGCAGGTGGCATATGGAAGGCGTAACCCGCTGTGGAATATGCCCGGCAGAACATGGTCCAAGGAATTTGCCATCGATAGTGTAACGAAAGTGTCGTTAACAGCTCTTGATACCACACCCCTGCTACAAAAGCAGGAACTGTGGAAGACACAGCTGGAGTGGCTGGATCAGACGCTGTCAGAATCAAAGGCTCAGCGTCATATCGTTGCCGGACATCACCCGCTGCGGAGTTATGGACACTATGGAGATACAGACTTCCTCGTGAAAAACGTCAAACCCATCCTAGACCGGCATAACGTTTTACTGTACTGCTGCGGTCATGACCATGATCTTCAAGCGATCAAGAACCCGGATGATGTGTTCGGTTGCTTGGTATCAGGTGGTGGAGGGGGCTCTCGTGTCACGTCCTCAGGTGTCAACACTAAGGCGTCTGCAACAGGCGGGGGATTCGCCCGAGTCGCGATCAGCGCACGTGCGTGCACTGTTGTGATTCACGACGCAACAGGCTTAAACGTTGGAGAGATGACGCTTTGAAAACCAAACTTCAATACGTACTTCTCTTGGCTTCCTTCAGTCTGCTATCGTTGGTCAATCTACATGGACAACAGTGGCCGGACAGTAAAGGCACGGACTTCTGGTTTACGTTTATTCCAAACTTCCACAATGGCGAGGATGCACTCCTCAACGATCCGCTGTTGCAAAAAGAGCATCAGCTCTATGTGTACATTGGTGCGGAACGCCCTACGTCTGGCACGATCTCGTGGCGGCGTGATGACGGCTCAGAGCAGACCATGAACTTCCGTATCGATGATGTCCGACAGCTCTTTTCCACGAGCATGTTCTATCGCGGTATTGAACTCAGAGGAATTTGCCAGAACGGAGCGGCGCTAAATTTTACGAGTTCAGACAATGAGAGTAATGCACCCCAGAGTTTCCACGTAAAATCTCTTGACGATGTTACAGTATACGCCTTGAATCAAGCGAATCTCACCAGCGATGCGTTTCTTGTGCTTCCTACTGACGCAATCGCAGAAGACTATGTGGTGATGGCGTACAAATCAGACGTCCGCAAGTCCACAGGTGGGTCGCTCAATGAACAGTCTACTCCCTCGCAGTTTGCAGTAGTTGCAACAGAAGACAGCACCATAGTTGATATCACACCCTCAGTTCCTACACCGCGAAACCCGGCGAAACTCAAACAGCGGATACTACTCGATCAAGGAGAATCATACCTTGTACAAGCAGACATGCGAGTAGGTGTTGATCCCGATCTCACAGGATCACTCATCCGTGCATCAAAGCCGGTAGCAGTTTTTGCCGGCCAGCATCGGGCATTGATTCCGTTGCAGTATCGTGGCACCTATGCCTCGCGTGACTGCATCGTGGAACAGATGAATCCAATACGAACCTGGGGAAAGAACGCCTACGTTACGCCGCTTGCCCTATCTTCTGATGAGTTAACGGTAGGTTATGATCTCTATCGAGTTGTAGCGGCATATGATTCAACTGCAGTGATCGTGGACGGTACCCAGCGCGCACTGCTCCAGGCCGGGCAGTTCTTTGAAGACAGCCTCACGTCAGCCAAGGAAGTGCGCACATCTCGCCCTGCGCTTACGGCACAGCTTAAGAAGAGCTCTGGATCGAACGGTGCATTCGACTTCACCCGCGTAGGCGATCCGTTCATGATGCTCGTTCCTCCATCGGAGCAATTCCTTAAACAGTATCGTTTTATCAGCATTCAATCGTATCTCTATAGGCAAATCGCTGGCGGTCCAATCGAAGTTGAAGATTCGATCTACAAGGAACAATGGATGAACGTTGTGATCCCTACAACGGCAACCTCAAGCGTAAGACTTGATAACGTTCAGATTGCATCAACGGTGTTTCAAAGAATTGGCAGCACACCGTTTTCATGGGCTCAAATCAAGGTGACCGATGGCGTGCATGAGATCGTGGCTGACACGTTGTTTGGCATCTATGTCTACGGCTATGGGTTGGCAAACTCATACGGATACATCGGTGGAATGTCCTTTCGTCCTCTTGATGTTAACCCACCATCGATCAAGGGCATTTACACGTGTAAAGGATTTGAAGGTTCCGTTTCAGACTCTCTTATCGCTGATACGCGTGTTACTTCGGTGATCGTGATTCCAGGATCTGATGTAAACACCGTGTTCACGTTGCCCGCCTTCTTCCCACCGCAAGTTGTTGTGCCATTTACCATAGGACTTCGAGATTTATATCTCGATGGATCAGTCACGGTTGAGGCACAAGATGCTGTCGAGCAGAAAACGCAGTTGCAGATAACACTGCCGGGCTTTACCGTTGCACCTGTGGCCAGGCTCAACGATCCGACACTGCTTCAACGAAGCTACGTGGTGCCAATCGGTAGAGAGCGATGCGATTCCTTTGAGATCGAGAACTATGGTTTGTATAGCCACACGGTGAACGTTCTCAAGTTTTCAGGGAGCACTTCTGTATCGGCACCACAAGCCCCTTTCACGATTGCACCGGGGCAGCGCGTGGTAGTGCGATACTGTCGCGCCGGCACGGCTGAGCAGACAGTTGCAGATACATTGCTGCTCGGAGATAGTTGTGTAACTCGCCCAGTTCTCGAAGCACTGATTCAGGAAAAGCTGGACAAAGTCGGCCCAAAGATTCAGGGTGCGGCCAACGCATGTTCAACGAAGGTAGACATCACGATCAACGACGATGTTGGTGCGGATCTCGGATTACGATCTGCACGAGTACTAGACAGTGTGACGTCGAACTGTCTCATTTCACTCGTAGATTCCATTCAGCTTGAGAGGATATATCGGATCGACGTCATCGACGCGTATCTCGACGCGATCTATGGATTTGAAGCGCTTGACTCTGCCGACAATGTGACAAGATTCATCGATACGATTCCTGGTTTTTCACTGTCTGTGAACGGAAATCTTGCTCCGAACTCGACCGTAGATTTTGGAACGCAGTCCGTTGGCACCATAACCTGCGATACAATCGCCCTTCGCAACGTTGGCGTACAAAGCATTTCCATCCCTAGCGTGTACGTTCAAGAAAACCTATTCTTCTCCGTGCCGCAACATCAATTCTCGATCATCGTAAGCCCCTTAACTGGAACATCTTCTTTGATCGTCTGTTTTGAGCCTACGTTTGCGGACACTTCTGCTTTGCTAACAGATACAATTGAGCTACGGCAAGGATGCCTCATTCGGAAGATCTCAGTAGTTGGGCGTGGTAAGGGGCTAGCCTACACCGGTTTGAGTAGGTGCGATGTTCCTGTCAATGCTACATCCGAGAGTATCATCGGCAGTGTGATAGCTATCCCTCTTCCTGCCGATAACGTAGTTACCCTCGTAATGGATAGACCGACCGAAGCCGTTACGGTGAGTCTTATCGATGTCTCTGGCGTTACCGTTTTGGAGCGGTCATGGCGTGGTGCGGCTACTGCAGCGATACTTCTCGATGTGGCCGGCGTTCGCCCTGGTGCATACGGCTGTCATGTTCAGACCGAAAAAGGTCTATTTAGCACAGTGTGCATTGTCCGATAGAGCGCTCCTGAAACACTCGTGGACCTGCCCAGTCGTCTGCTTGCATGCCTAGCTTTCGTAGTTTTGACGCCACAATGGCTGGAATACACATGAAGAAAAGCCCCATGCGCATCGTTCTCTTTACACTCACGGCAATTGTTGTGGGCATTGGTATTGGATCCTACGTCCAGCCTGCCTTTTCTGGCGATTCCGTTATGGACCAGACAAGGAAGTTCTCAGACGTGCTTTCAATGGCCGTTAAGAACTACGTTGAGGACGTGGATACCCAGAAACTCACAGAGGCAGCCATCAAAGGCATGCTCGATGAGCTGGATCCACATTCAGTGTACATCACGGCAAAAGAAATGCAGAAGGTAGAAGAATACTTCCGAGGCTCATTCGATGGCATTGGCGTGGAGTTCGATGTGGTCAACGACACGATCACCGTGGTGTCCCCTATCATTGGTGGCCCCAGCGAAGCGCTCGGGATTCAGGCCGGCGATAAGATCGTGCGTATCAATGACACAACTGCTATCAAGCTCACACGTGAAATGGTGCCTAAGAAACTTCGCGGTCCAAAGGGCACCGTCGTCAAGCTTCATATCCGTCGTGCTGGTGAGAAAGAGCTTCTTGTCTATGATGTGATTCGAGATAAGATCCCAATCAACTCTGTAGACGCTTCGTTTATGATCGATGGAACGGATATCGGCTATGTGACGATCAATCGCTTTAGCGGAACAACCTATGACGAACTCATGAGCGCAACGGAACGGTTGCGTTCGCAAGGTATGAAGAGGCTGTTGCTCGATCTTCGATACAACCCGGGTGGTTTCCTCGATCAAGCTTTCAAGATCGCTGACGAGCTCGTCCCGGCTGGACAGAAATTGGTCTATACAAAGGGTCGGAGGCCGGAATTCGACGAAGACTTCTGGTCAACAGGTGGCGGCCTCCTAGAGGATATCCCACTTGTTGTGATGATCAACAATGGATCTGCCTCTGCAAGTGAAATCGTCTCGGGAGCAGTACAGGATCTCGATCGTGGCCTTGTTGTGGGTGAAACATCATTTGGTAAGGGTCTTGTGCAGCGCCAGTATCCACTTGGTGATGGTTCCGCATTCCGCTTGACCATCTCTAGATACTACACTCCATCCGGTCGATTGATTCAACGTCCATATGATGACAAGGCAAAATACTACAAGGGTGAGGGTCGCGATGAGGGCGATGAAGGCGACAACATTGATCACAAGGGTGACGACTCCTCGATGAGCAAGCCGAAGTTCAAAACAATTGGCGGGCGCACTGTTTACGGCGGTGGCGGCGTCACACCAGACTATATCGTTAAGCAGGACACTGTTGGCTTCCTAGCACGTAAACTTCGTGCGAAGAACATCTTCTGGGAAACAGCGGACCAAGTGATGAAGAATAGGGGCAAGGAGATTCGCGCAGCCTATGGTACAGATCTCAGGAAATTTCTTCGTGAATTCAGAGCAGTTGACGCAGACATCGATGCGATGAAGTCGTTTGCAAAGGCCAAGGACGTGGAATGGAAGGAAGACGAGTACAAGCAGGATGAGGAGTATCTGCACACCGTTATCAAGGCCCTCGTTGGCCGTGCGGTGTTCAATAACAATGGCTATACCGCTGTGATGTTGTCTATGGACAAACAGACGAAGAAGGCTATCGAGCTTTTTCCAGAAGCAAAAAAAATAGCAAAATTGAAATAAGCATCACTACCGAAGCACAATTAGGAAGCTCCATGCTGAAGAAATACATACAAACGCTCTTAGTTGTATCGCTCGTGATAGCAGGAGTGGTGCAGATATCCGCCCAGTCAGGGAGCTTCGTCTACCCTGGCGAAGAGCTTACGTATCGTGTCTCCTATCTCAATATCTCGCTCGGTGTTATAAAGTCAGTAACCGAGCCGTACACCTTGCTGAATGGAAAGAAGGTGGTCAAAGTGAAGGTCTATATCGACTCTCATCCAAACATTCCTTTCGTTTCACTTCATGCCGTTTACGAGTCTTGGATGGATTCATCTGCATCATATTCGTTGAAATTCACTGCCAATACCGAGGTGGAAGACAAGAAGTGGGAGTTCGATCAGTACGTCTTTGATTACGAGAATCGGAAGATTGTCGCAGACAAGTATCGCGACAAACAAAAGATCAAGTCGAAGGTGATCGACATCAAGAAGCGATATAACGACGGGAGTTCCTTGCTCTATGCAGCGCGATCACTTCTTTTTTCAAAGAAGAGCTTGCGACTTCCTACGGTCATTATGGATGACACCGTTAACACGATCATCAATTTCGGTGGAGTTAAACAAGAGGCAACGATCGACGCCTCCTCCTACCCGATCAAAACAGTGTATTTCGGCGGGGACGCTGACTGGACGGGCATCTACGGCCTTTCGGGCCGCTTTGAAGGTTGGTTCAGTGACGATGAGACGCGCATACCGATAAAGGCGAAGATGAAGCTCTATGTTGGTTCTGTGACCATCGAGCTGCAATCATGGCGTCGTGGAACGTGGCAGCCGCCAAAGGCGGACTAAGCCCCTTTAAACAGCACTCATGCGAACAGTGATCATCGATGGTGGTGGGTCTACAACTGATGTGGGCTTAGCTATCGATGGCCAATGCGTGGCTCGCGTAAGTTTACCAAGCGTAAAACCCGAGGCCGCCGACCTCAAGACTGACCAGCTGTGCCGCATGCTAGGGTCCTTTCTTGCAACGACAACAGTAACGCCAGACTCGGACATCACCTCGCGCCTCGACGGTGTGATCATTGGCATGGCCGGGATCTGGACTCAAGCTGAAGTGTACCGCTATAAGTTGTCTTTCCATGATGACTGGGAGACGTACGTTGGCAACGACGTCCCGAACCTCGTTGTGATGAGTGATGCAGAATTGGTTCTCTTTGGGGCACACGGTTCTGGCGCCGGGCAGATCGTCATAGCGGGCACCGGCAGCATTGCACTTGCTAGAGACTCTGCGGGAACGCTTCATCGATGTGGTGGGTGGGGTCCGCGCATAGGTGATGAGGGAGGGGGCTTCTGGCTTGGCCGAGAAGCCTTTGTTGCAGTGGCTCGAATGCTCGATGGCCGCGGGCCGTCAACATTGCTGATACGCCCCGTAGCAGCGTATCTCCGTGCAGATCCGGAAGATCACATGAGTGTACGCGCAGCGATGCGCGGAGTATCGACCGATGGGGCTGCGAGACTTGGCCACGCAGTTCTGACATACGCTGAAGAGGGAGACGACGTAGCCTGTGTAATTCTTGAACGCGGGGCGCGAGCTCTTTCCGAATTGATCAACACAATCTATACAGTAGACAGTGAAACAGTCACAGCCTACGGTTCACTATGGGTGAACAATGGCTATTGCACTGCTGTTGAACGACTATGCCGCAAACAAATCCATGTACTCGATGATGTTGTTATAGCAGTCATTGATAAGCTACCGCAGTACTAAGCAAGGGAACTTCGGTGGCGGTCCGCCTGCCACGCCCAAAGGACGAGAAGCCACGTTGCGTTTGCTCCGATAGCAACGATTTGTTCACTCGGCGGCGGTGGACCAAAGATGTTAGCGAAGTACATCATGAGAAGAAACGCGATCAACCCAATCAGCCCCCATCGACCAAAGGAGTCGTTGGCACGCGTAGATCGCATGTACATGTAGACACCAACGCCAAACAATGTGAGCTCAAGAGCAAGCGAAAGTGGAAGACTGTTCCACAAACCCATTCCAACCTTCATTGATGCCGAGCCTGCCAGCGGCAGATCGGGACGATGCATCACAAGGTCTAGCACCCAGTGACTGGCGGCAACACTGGCGACGATAGCAGCCGTACGAACACTGCGCGTCGTCCAGAAAAGCAACGCACCTAGAAGTGTAGACCAGCAGGCTGCACCCACGAGTGAATGCGAAATTGGGTAGTCGTAAAAATCAAAGGGGGTTACGACGGTAATGCCCGGGACGATATGAACGTGCTCAATGCCAAGCAAGAGGAACAGTGGCCACAGAAGATCTGCGAGCTGAGCGGCCGCAAACAAGGTACCCAAAGACGTAGTCGGTGATAGTCGCTTGGCAGCGAATGCTACGGCAAAGTGACCGATAAACATACATGCTCCTGTTATTGTACAGCAGACTCGATCAATGAGAATCTTTTCGTTCGAGAAGAAAGTCTAGCCATGACGCCGAAAGGCAGCGTGCGTTTTGTTGATTCATGGCCATACAATAGTCCTGCCAAAATGGGTCCGCGAGAAACGTCGCAACGTTCCTCAAGAACTTCTTGTACGTCGCGGTGAGGCGTTGTGCCTATCGGCCGAGATGCTTGCGACCAAAAACCATACGCTACACCAGCAGGTCTTCCGGAACGAGTTGCTTGGGCAACCTGGGTAAGCATGCGATCGATGCGATATGTCTCTTCGCCTACATCTTCCAACACGAGGATGCTACCGCGCAGTGATGGCATAAACGGCGTTCCAAACAGAGAGCACATAACACTTAGATTTCCACCTACGATCCGACCCTGCACGTCACCTCGCTGTATGGTATTCATCGTTGGAGATTGCTTCAACGTGCCAAGGGGCTTATTGGAAGTAAGCACTCGCCAAAATTGCTCTTCTGACGCAGGGTCAAATCTATCCGCCATATCCACGCTCGGCATTGCACCACTGAATGTGACCAATCCAATACGTTTCCATAAGGCAAGTTGAAGTGATGTGATGTCGGAAAAGCCAACGAGGATCTTAGGGTGCTTTTTTATGAGATTGACGTTTAGTCCGGGCAAAAGACGGGCTGAACCATACCCGCCCCTTGAGCAAAAAATTGCGTCAACCTGTGGGTCAAGGAACATTTCGTGCAGGTCTGACAGTCTTTGCACATCTGTCCCCGCCAGGTAACCCGCATGGTGCTCGCGGGCATATCTTCCAACTTTTACGGAATATCCGAGACCCTCAAGGTATCGTATCCCCTTGTCTAGCCTAGACATATCGTGCTGAGGCGACGCCGGAGAGATGATCCCAATTGTGCCGTTTTTGGGGAGTTTATGGGGAAAGAGCGCTTTCATTGGTGGTAAAGATGGGGAAAACTTCGGAAGATTGGCATGGAAGTTGGAATCATTATGCGTTCATCGATGCATAGCCTAGGGCACTATATCGTTGGACTTCTCATGTGCGTCTCCTTAATTGGTGGCACATCGCAGAGATGCGCAGCTGTTGAGACTCCAATTTCGGGTGAGATCAATCGGCATGAGTCGATTGCTCAGATCATTCCGTGTGATAGCACCGTGCGCATGCGCGCGCCCACGCAATTCCGTGTTGGTGATGAAGTACTCATGATACAGATGAAGGGTGCTCGCATTGTCGTTGCAAATGACTCAACGTTCGGTACCATCACAGATATGAATGGTGCGGGTGCTGTTGAGTTTCTCACAATAGGAGCAATAACCAACGAATGGATAACCTTTACATCCACATGGGTTCATCCGTATGATGCTGATGGTGCTCTACAATTAGTAAGCGTGCCCCACTACAGTGAAGCCGTTACATCAGGAATGCTTACGACAAAACCATTTAATGGTACAGTTGGCGGTGTTGTTGTGCTTCGTGTAGATGGCGCACTCCGTCTTTTGAAAGACATTGATGTTTCGGGAAAGGGATTCCACGGAGGTGCAACATCTTTTCCTCGTGATGTGTGTGTGCCAAAAATGTGGGCAGGAACATTCTTCTTTGGCGAAGGGGCTGAAAAGGGCGACGGGATTGCGACAGTTGCCGGCAATCAAATATTGACATGCAGGGGACCCTTTGCAACTGGTGGTGGTGGCGGCAACGGCGGTAACGCAGGTGGCGCCGGAGGAAGCAATGGTGGCTCTGGTGGGCATGGTGGCGATGCTAACAATTTCTGCCCGAACTTTCTTGACCAAGGTGGTTATCCGGGTCAAGCTGTTGACTCATTGCTTCTTAAACAACGTCTCTTCCTCGGCGGTGGCGGTGGCGGTGGTCATCAGAACAACGCTCAAGGAACAGGTGGTGCTGCAGGCGGTGGAATAGTAATCATTAAGGCTGGTTCCATCATAGCTGATGGCGGAGTGATATACGCGAGAGGCCTCACTGTAACGGACACGGCCGCGTGGAAGAATAGTGCTGCCCAACAACCGGGCGACGGCGCCGGCGGTGGTGGCGCAGGTGGTTCCATTCTTCTAGATGTCAAAACTGTAACAGGAAATCTGTTCGTAAATGTTCGTGGCGGTAACGGTGGTATGGTAGGAGCGCGCTATCAGCCAAATGGTCCGGGCGGTGGCGGTGGCGGTGGTGCGGTGATTCTAACGAACGCCATTCCTTCACTAAATAGCACCCTCGATGGCGGTGTTCCGGGCTACCACACTTCAGTGGAGACGGCGGACAGTGTTCGCAATAGTCCGTGGGGAGCAACTGCCGGGCAATCCGGTGTAGTGATTAATGGATTCACATGGAAGATTCCGTCACACATTACACTCTCTGCATCTGGCGGTGGGGATATCTGTCTGGGAGACAGCGTTACTCTCGCTGCTTCGCCAGGTTTTATGCTCTATCGCTGGACGAATGGAAGGACGGAGCGTACTATTCGTGTTGGTGATCCGGGCGTCTATAGCGTTACGGCAACGGACAGTTCTGGATGTAGTCAAACTGTTGGAGGCCTGGTGGTCACGTCAGATCCGACACGTCTGGATGTTCCATCTTTCGTTGACTTTGGAAGCGTGGACTATAAGCGTCGGTATCGAAGAGTGCTCACGTTGCAAAGCAAGGACGACGACACGATCATAGTAACAGGCGTGACGAACGCCGTCGGTTTCTCCGTCGTCGATCCATCCGTTTTTCCGGCAACAGTAGCCCCCTATGGAAGGCTCGACATTGAAATCGAGTTCTTCGCGGACGAGCCACGGGAATATCTTGAATCGATTGCGGTTAGCGTTTCAAAGCCGTGTGCATTTCAGCAAAATGTGGAGTTGCGAGCAAAAGTGAATCCTATCCGTATTCGCTTCTTTATGCCAGACACGGTTGCACGCATGGGTATGGCAAACATGTCGATACCTATCTACTCGGCGCTTCGTCCAGACACGGTGAATCTGCCCGACACGCGGATGAGAATTCGCTTGTCCATGAATTCAAAGGTTTTTGCACCTGAGCGCGTTACTCGCGGGACCATCGTGGGTGATGTAGTCGATCTTATCAGAGACCTGCGAACTGTTACCATCGAAATTGATAGTCTTGAAATCCCGGCCCTTACTTCAGTGATCACACGGATAATTGGAACCGTGCTCCTTTCGGGCTCCGATCGAACGGTTCTTGATCTGATAGATATAGAATGGCTTCGTGTGAATCAAACGCCGATACTCACTATAGACGATGGCTCCTTAACAGTGGACCCGGTATGTTTTTCCCAAGGGCGACTCATTCGAGTTATGGGGACTTCGCGCTTGATCCTTGGCCCGAACCCCGCGGGTGATAACGTCACTCTCTCCACGATGATTCGCGCGGCTGGCGATTACACATTCAGCATAGTTGATATTCAAGGTCGCGAGCTACTGACGCATGTAGAGCACATAACAGACAGTACAACCTCACGTCAGTTCTCACTGGTCATTCCTACTGCCGCATGGGAGCAGGGGGCTTATGTGGCAACGCTACGTGCACCACTAAGTGTGGAGACCGTACCGTTCGTAGTTCATCACTAGGATGGTGAGCCGCTGACAATGACGATGTCTGGTCGTTGAGACATCACGTGGTCCATTGCTCGCTTCGATTGATCCGACGTCCAATCAGCAACAACTTCCGGTATTGTCATGAGTTGCTCCATGAGCACATCCTGCTCAAGGCCGATACGTTGTGCCTCATTGTAAGGAACGCCACTAGAAAAAGTCACCAGCGTGTAAAGCGGAATGAACTTCGCCGGATATGTGGCATAGAGCCACGACTCTATCTTCTTCCTCCAAAGAAAACGCGGATCAGCCACCTTATCACGCATCTCGATGAAATTCCCAAGGGCAAGGTCCGCAATTGCATCTCCTGCGGGCTTGCGCAGGCGCTCATAGAGGGAGAGCGCCTCCTTCCAATTGTCTCCTGTGTGGTCAAGGCACTCAATCAGGATGCTACAGTCCTCAAAGCCACAGTTCATGCCTTGTCCATAGAAGGGCACAATTGCGTGGGCCGCGTCACCAATCAATGCCACTCGATCATTCATAACCCACGGCGAACACCGTACGGTAACAAGAGAAGACTCAGGATTGGCAAAGTAGTCGTCGATCAATGTCGGCATCAAAGGCACAGCATCAGGAAACTGCTCTTTGAAGAAAGTTTCGGCATCCATTCGCGACGTGATCTTTTCAAATGATGTGGCACCCTTATGAGCAAAAAAGAGCGTGAGGGTAAAACTGCCATCAAGATTGGGCAGAGCTATCATCATGAAACTGTGGCGTGGCCAGATATGCAATGCATGCTTCTCGAGCTGAAAGGCGCCGGCTGCCCCGGCCGGTATATGAAGTTCCTTGTAGCCGTGTTCCAAGTACGTTTGGGAATAATTAAAGTGAT
>JAPLFN010000105.1 GCA_026390655.1 Candidatus Kapaibacterium sp. | reverse complement strand
GGACATGCCTCGAATTCGCGTTCAGAATTTCTCTCCCTTGTGCCTTGCAGCAATCATGGCTCTATGTGCCATCGGGGTAAATGCGCAGGACTTTGGAACCATTGACACAGTTCTGAGGCTTCCGGGAAATCAGCCATTGCTTCACGTTAAAGCATTTGGTGATACGGTTTACTACCTCACAGCAGGTGAGGACGACCGAGTCTCATATGTCATGTCTACGGACGCGGGCGAGACCTGGGCAGAGGTTGCAGAGCGACGAGGTTACTCAAGATCCATCCCCGGCGTTGGCACGTGTTTGACAGGATACTACCCATACGTGGAAAAGGGTGTAACGCTAACAGATATCTGGGTTATGCACGCAGGCAAAATCGTCTACGAAACAACCGACACCCTCAGCAAGACTCCAGCGTCCCAAGCGATCAAGAGTTTTGTCGTGAACCCCTTAGATGAGCATGTACTTTTCATCACACGCGAAGTAACGGGCATCGTTGCAGACGTTAATGCAGACGTTAACTGGGTATACTATTCTGTTGACAACGGACGGACGTGGACGGAGATCGTACCACCGCCTCCAACATCAGGATATGGCAGGCTGATGAAGGTACGCTTCGACTACAGCGACGCCAAGAGCTGGGTTTTTGAAGTGCAAGGCCAGAACAAGCGCGACCCAGAGGACACTCCACCGGCGTTCTACCGCACTACAGACTCAGGCAAGACTCTTACGCGGTTCTATGGTCCAAAGAGACCCTATACGGACTGGCTAGGAGATCTGCTTGGACTCAACGGTCCGGGTACCCAGATGACGGTGGATAGCTACAACCAAATGCCAATGGAGCCGATTGTCACGAATGCTAACGATTCCACACAATTAGCGCTCAATTGGATAGAGAACATTAGGAAGGCGTTGATTCCTCCAATGGATTCCAGTCGCATTCGCACTAGACTAGGATTTTCTACAAGCAACTTCTTTACTAACGCGACGCATGATGGCCAGGACGGAAAAGGGTTCTCGTTTAATGTTGCCAATGCCAATCAATTCTGCGTTACTGTCGCTTGGGATACCATTGATATTGCAGGTGAGAGGATTACTCGTGGGGCAACAGTGGCCACTAGCGACAAAGGAGCGACTTGGGGCTGGGTAACCAACCCCAAGTTTTATGGCACTACTCTGCAGCCGTACATCGATCAGAAGAACGGCACGATCTATGTTAGCACCGATGTGAATGATTGTTGTGCTCAGGGTCAACCGAAGTACCTACTGCGATGCAGAGCATCAACCACGAGTGTGAGTGAGGACCGGAATATTGTTCCTGGAGTGCGTGTCTACCCCGTGCCTTCGAGCGCCACTATAACGATCGAAATTCACTCGTCAGGGCATATTCCAGGAGATATTCCAATACAGGTGTTTGACACATACGGCAGATGCGTAGTGGTGCCAAAGTGCACAGCCGCAGGCACAGCAGAAGCGTACACTCTAACATTCGATGTATCGAGTTTGCCTTCGGGCGTCTACACCGCCTTGGTAGACAACAACGACGATAGTATTCGTATTCGTTTTCTTGTATCGAAGTAATTACTTCTGTTCACTTACTCTGAGGGGTGTATGATGAAGGTAGCACTGTTGCTTGTAGTGGCCGTTTTCTCGGTAGCAGGGGGGGGGGGCTTAGAGCCCAATCTCTTCCTGTTCTTAGCGGGACGTTAAAGGCCGGCGGCGTACGAAGTAGAAACGTAGAGATGGTAGATGTGATCCCGTTTGATCACTCGGGCAGTGAGGATGCCTTCGATCTGCAGAGCGTGCCGGTGGGTAACCACACAACTTTCAAACGTGTAATCGTGTGCGGATATGAAGGAGTAGAGGGCTCGTCTGCCAATGCGCACTACATTCGAATCGTTGATGTTACTAATCCACGCAGTCCCAATGGTCATCTCTTGAAGATTCGGATTTTAGGGCACGACCAGATTTTAACGACGAACTACTCGAGCTTCCACGGCATCGTTGCCTATACAGACCCCAGCTCTTACGATGACGAAGAGCATTATGAGGGTGATGCGTTTCTTGTCGCGGCTGTAAGCGAGACAAACATAGCTCCAGGTAGTCCTGACACGAATGCCCGATACATCGTAATCAACCTCACTAAGGCGCTAGACGCATGTGGCAGCAGCACGAGCAACATCATGGAGATCTACGACGCCGGTATGCGCGACGTAAAACTCAATGGAACGGTGCTTGGCAACCCGGACATCTACGTCGGATATGTACCCGTACCGGCGGACTACTACCAGTTTGTAAACGCGTCCGGCGCCAATCAAGATTATGACGGACCGCACAATCTGTTCTGCGACGAGCACAGTGGAATTTTTGTAGAATCTCCGGACAAACAAGTAAAGCAAAACAGTACGTCTACAACCGTGTATGCCATGGTTGATCTGTTTAATCTCAACACGCTCCGGGGCTTTTCTGGGAGTACTGCGCTGGGCGTCCTTAATCGGCTAACGATGGATGGCACAAAGCCCTTGTTGTTTGGCAATGAAAATGGCGAGCCCATCTGGCCGAGCGCCTCGAACATCTACGATATCGGCACCAACAAAATCAGACTATACGTGGCATCATCGTCTTGGGACAACCGCATAGCCGTAACCACTCCGGGCGCGGTCGTTGCTGACATTGACTACTCATCGCCGAATGCCATAACGCGTACCAATCAGTCGCTGTGGACATACGACCTGGACCGACGTTACCCAGATCGCCAGACGTCGCCGCCTCAAGGCTCCGATGTGTGGCTGTATCACCTCGTTCATACTGTAGCGCCGTATGTACCGGTGGGATCTTCTGATCAGCTTGTACTTACGACCGATGAGATCACCCAAACGGCTTACAATCTCGGACTTCAGTCTTCCAACCCGATCACGGTTTCGAGTGGCAATCTTTTGGGAGGCCTTAACGAGCTCTATCTGTTTGGTAC
>JAPLFN010000124.1:6114-8449 GCA_026390655.1 Candidatus Kapaibacterium sp. | reverse complement strand
GGTTGATAGGCTTCAGGTGGAAGCATGGCAACATGTGCAGCCGAGAGGTACTAATAGTCCGAGGACTTGTCATTATTTTTTTTTCTTCCGACGACCTTTGTCGTCTACTCACGAAGATGCGATAGCTTCTTTCTTGAAACCTTTCTCAGCTCAATGCCCATTGCCGACGTCGTCATGACTCGGTTACGTGCGCGCTCGAATTTAGAACGCCTCAACGAAACCCAAAAACAATCATCTTGGTGACGATTGCGCGGGGGACACACCTCTTCCCATTCCGAACAGAGTCGTTAAGCCCCGTTGCGCCGATGGTACTGCATCTGAACTGGTGTGGCAGAGTAGGTAGTCGCCAGGTATTCTTTCAAAAAGCTCTCCATGCTTACGCATGTGAGAGCTTTTTGCATTTTGCACCATGAATGCAAACACTGAACAAGAGACTGTAGCTGAGATACTTGATCGTACTCGCAAGCTCACACGCTTTTACCTCTCAAAGCTTACAGACATTGACCCTCTAGCACAAGTGACGGTCGGTGATCAGAAACTAAATAGCATTACGTGGATCTGTGCGCACCTTACCTGGGCGGAACACGAGCTCGTGATCAATGCACTTGGTGCAGAGCCCCTTCCAATATCATGGCTTGATCTATTCACATACGGAACAAGCTCTGAGCCGCAAGACACATGGCCATCTATGGAAACGATCCGCAAGGACTTCGATGAAGTCCATGCCGCAGCCCTGGCCGCAATTCGCTCGCAGACTGATCTATCTGAACCTTCTCAGATTTCAATGTTCGGTCCTACATCCTTAAAGCGAGATATCGTGTATCACGCTATTCGTCACGAAGGCACTCATGCAGGACACTTGGGGTGGTTGTGCAAGTTGAATTCAATTACAACAGTTTAACACCATTGGAGAGAGCGAAAGTGTCAGACACGAAGGACATTATCCCTTTTAGCAGGGCGTATAGTACGAACCTTGAGGAAGAGTATATATGCACAGCACTAAAGAGTGGAAAGACAAGCGGAAACGGTCCGTATCTGGCGCGTGCTGAGTCACTGCTGAATGAAATTCATAAATCGTCCAAGGTGATGCTCACCACGTCGGGTACACACGCCTTAGAAATGTGTGCTCTCCTTACTGAATTTGGGGAGAATGATGAATTTATCCTTCCGTCGTTTACATTCTCCTCAACGGCGAACGCCTTCTTGCTGTTTGGAGGCAAGCCTGTCTTCGTCGATATCCGAAAAGATACGCTCTGTATTGATGAACAGCTCATCGAGGAAACCATAACGGAACGAACAAAAGCCATCGTGGCTGTTCATTACGCTGGTGTAGCATGTGAAATGTCAACGATCAATGATATCGCCAAGCGACATGGGTTATTCGTTATCGAAGATAATGCACATGGATTGTTTGCTTCGTACAATGGTCAAACGTTGGGAACGATAGGTGATCTTTCTGCGCTCAGTTTTCACGACACCAAGAACATTACCTGTGGTGAGGGTGGCGCGTTAATTTTGAACAACGAGACTTATTATCACAGAGCAGAGATACTCCGTGAAAAGGGAACCAATCGTAATTCATTCCTTCGTGGTGAGATCGATAAGTACTCGTGGGTAGATATAGGCTCGAGCTACATTCCCTCTGAGATCAATGCGGCCTACTTACTCGCTCAATTGGAGCGTCGCTTTGAGATTCAGTCACGAAGGCATGCAATTTGGTCTGCATATCATGTTCATTTGACAGACTGGGCAAGATCGAATGACATTCGATTGCCGATTGTTCCTCCTCAATGTGATCATCCGGCCCATATGTACTATATGATAATGCCGTCGCAACAAGCGCGTGAAGCATTTATGGCTTTTATGAAAGAGAGGCGGATTCAAACTGCCTTTCATTATCAATCACTTGCAAGTTCCAAGAAAGGGCGGGCCATTAACCCGTCAAACAAACAATGTGCCGTTTCAGACCAGATGTCGGACTGCCTTGTTCGCTTACCTTTGCACCTGCACGTCTCGGATGACGATCTATCGTACATCATAGACTGCATCTTGCAGTTTTCTACGAGGAATGTATGTGCATAGTTCATCTCTGTCTGTCCAAAGCTGGATTTGGCGGATTAGAGATACAAATGGCGGATAGAGTTCTCGACAATCTGAACAATGGCTATGAGTCTGTCCTCGTGTGCCTCGGTAACTCGCCGCTTTATCAGTATGCAATAGAAAAAGGCATTCCTGTTGAAACGATACAAAATAGACTGCCGTATCTAGATCCTGTTTCGATCTATCAATTGTCTGAACTCTTTCGGCGGCTTGATGTACGGTTGTGTTTGGTCGG
>JAPLFN010000124.1:0-6076 GCA_026390655.1 Candidatus Kapaibacterium sp. | reverse complement strand
TCAGGTGTTCAGAAGAGAGACGTGTTTCACGGTTGGATTTACGGATCACTCGACGCTGTGATTACTCCGGCTCGATACTTGAAAACACTTCTCGTTCAGACCACATCTGTCTCACCAGAAAAAGTTCATGTAATACCTTACGGGATTGATTGCGGCCACTACGATCCGGAGCGCTACAACAGGAATCTTGTACGAATGAAGTATGACATTCCTACCGATGCATTTGTCTACGGAATTCCCGCCCGATTTGATGTGGCGAAGGACCAACTCACGGGTATAGGTGCGATTGACTTGGTTGATGTCCCTCAATCAATGCTACTACTTGTTGGCAAAAGTGAGCGTACTGACGATGCATACGCTCTGCGCGTGGATGCAGCAATTGATGGTTCTGCTAGATCGACTTCCATTAAGGTTCTGCCATTTACAAATGACTTTGCCGAGGTTCTTTGCTGTTTGGACGTGTACATGCTAACGTCACGTTCCGAGACGTTTTCCCTTGCACTCCTGATGGCTATGGCTTCTGGTACGTGTGTTATTGCAACAAACGAAGGGGGGAATGTTGAAGTTATTCGCGACGGAGAGAATGGACTTCTTGTTCCGGGAGGCGACCCCGACTCTCTTGCAGAGGCTATGAACCAATTGGGTCATGATGCAGGGCTCCGGTCGAGACTAGCAACACAAGCCCTACAGGATGCGCAGCTCCACTACAACAGCATAACCCAGTTTGCCGAGTTCATAGATGTTTGTGACCGAGTTTTGGCTGCACGGGGCTCATCCCTACACTAGTTTTTGTCCAATGAGACAAGATTCCAAGCTAGTGCCAGAATAAATAGCATATCCATCGGAGCACGTTACTTCCCCAATCTCCTTACGTGCGCTGCTAGAGAAGCATAGTCATCTTCTTTCACGTGGCCATCCCATACGGGCATGGTGGACTCTGGATAGTACGTTCGAACGTTGCGGATCACCGAAATGAGCGTAGTGTCATCGGGATACTTTTTATCGGCGAGTCGAAGATCGCCATACCCCACACCTGTTGCGCCATGACAGTTCACACATCCGTACGCATGATATGCCTTCTCTCCAGCTGTGCTACCTGAGGCTGGCGTGTATGCGTAGCTGGGCACGTTAGCTTTTGCACTTACAGGAACCGTCTGGAGATAGGCGTACATAGCACGGAGCTCAAGCTCGCTCATGTGCACTCCACGTGGCATTGGATACCTGATCGGCGCTCCGTTTGGTCGGAATCCGTCTCGTAATGCAACAATGAACTGCCCTTCGGTCCATGATCCAATACCATGTGTTTTATCGAACGTGATGTTCGTTGCATACATCGGATTGCGATTCACATCAAGCATCTGGGTGCCCCCTCCCATGAAGCCTGGAGACTTCTCGGGCTCAAGCTGGTTCATGGTAGCAATGTCTGCGGAGTGACACGCATAGCAGTCATACACCCCGGTGGCAAGGTATTTGCCATAACTCACAAGGTTGGTAGTATCAGGTTGGGCTATAGCCGTCTTTGGGTAATCAAATGGCTTGAAGGCCACGGTAACAAGGAATTTTGCGAACCATGATGGCGTTGACGCGGTATTGTCTTGATCAGTAGCGGCCACTATCGGGTCGTCACTGCGTAGCCATGCAACGATGGACTGTAGATCTTCATCGCTCATGTGGACGAACTTTGGCATCCACGGTGGAACATAGAGTCCGGTCTTGGGATGAATCCCAGTGCGAAGCAGCCAGATGATCTCCCCGTCCTTCCACGAGCCGATCCCCTTGGTTGGATGATTGGTGATATTCTTCGAAAACGCAACACCGAATTGCTCCGGTAAATCAAGCATCTGCGTGCCGGAAAGCGTGCGGGTTGTTGGGTGCCTGTGACACTCAGCGCACAAGGACATCGCAAGGTGTCGGCCCCGAGCGATACGCTCAGGAGTGCTTTGTACCGTGATATCAGGTACGGAAACATCGAATTTCGGCATGCTTCGTAGCTGAATGAAAAGTGCGAACCCACCAACGATCAGCGCGATCAAAGACACGGCCAAGCCGGCCCATTTTAAAATACGTTTCATTGCCCCTCCAGGAAAAAAACGATACGGTCAGCCCAAAAAGCTGTCTGCAATTTTACAACACATTCCCGAGACCGCGAACGCCGTAGTTTTGCTGGTTACAGAAATGCTTCGCCTCTACATCCTCACGTTCTTGACCCTTACTTCTTCAGTCATTGCTGCAGATAGCGTGCGTGTTGACACAACCAAGCGCACACCAATCACGGTCATTGCAGACCGGTGGCTCACCGACGCTACCGGGGCGGGAATGCCGACCACGAGCATCGATCGTACATTGCTCAGCAGACTCGCACCACAATCGCTCGTAACGGTCTTGCCCCTTATACCCGGCGTGTTCGTGCGAGACTACGGAGGGCTGGGTGGATTGAAGACCTTCTCAATCAGAGGGGGCTCCGCATCACAAGCTCTCGTTATGATCGATGAAACGAGACTGTCCTCAGCACAGAATGGTACGGTCGATATTGGGATGTTGCCTGCTCGGTTTGTTGACAACATCGATGTTATCCGTGGTGGTGTAAGCGCGCTCTATGGCGCCAACGCCTTAACAGGTGCTATGGACATTCGCATGCGTGTACCTGCTTCGAACACGTTGCGTGCGTTCGCAAGTGGCGGCTCGTTCGACGAATGGCGACTAGGCCTAGGAGCATCCGCATCAGTAGGTACGGTGCGTATCGGCGCAGATGTGGAATCACTTGGGACAAAAGGGTCGTTTCCATTCACCACGGATCAGTTCGGAGAAACCTATTCCATCAATCGAGAGAATGGCGACGCGAAATCCACGTTTGGAACGCTGCGTGTTGAGGCAGACGAGATAGGCTCATTCACGTTCCTCGGCCGCACTACAGATCGCGGTGTACCCGGCGCTGTGCTTCAAGGCAACATCACGAATGCGCGTGCGCGATTGAAAGATGATGATCTCATGGGTCTCCTGAAAGCTAGGGTGCTATCGTCGTCAACATCAACAGTATCACTCGTGGGATCTGCACGCATGCTCGATCAACACTACTCTGATCCTGACGCAACGATTACCGGACCGAGTGGAATCGACGTGCGATATCATCAGCGAGATGCATCGCTTGGTCTCGTTTCAAAGGGCACGCTTCAAGGCTTGCTGTACACGTCACGTCTCGACGCGAGCTATGCAGATCTTCGCGGTGATGCGATCGTAACCGATTCTGGATCTCTGGTCCTCCGCCGCTCTATTGGAATCTCTTCTGACTGGCAATGGGAGGGGGCTCTAGGCTCACCGCTTGATCTGCGGGCCGCCCTACGCGTTGATGGGTTCTCGGATATGGGGTGGGCTGTCTCACCATTGCTGGCTCTTAAATATACCATCAGTGAGCAACTATCATTTCGTGCGTCATGGAGCTATAACTTCCGCCCACCAACATTTAATGAACTCTACTTTCTGAACTATGGAACTCGATCATTGAAACCGGAACGATCACAGTCATACAATGCCGGAGTTGTTGTTCGACCGTGGTCGTGGCTCGTCATCGATGCTGATGCGTTCGCCATCTTTACCAAGGATCTCATCGTGTCCGTGCCAGTGAGCCCCGTGATCACAAGCGCGCAAAATGTGGGCTCGGCGCGATCGATGGGGATGGAGCTCCTGGCAAGGGGCTCCTGGCTCGATGGAAGACTCATCGCTCAATGGTCGTACACGCTGCAGAAGGTATCGGACAATACAGGTCGTGCAGGTATCGACCGGACAATGATCCCCTATGCCGTGCCGGAGCTCGCCTCAATCCTGTTACAGTGGGACGATGCAGTGTGGACGGGATCACTGCAATGGAACTATACAGGCTACAGATATGCACAACCCGGAGAGGAGTTCACGTCGCTTTTGCAACCATTCGCTCTTGTTAGTGCTCAGGTTGGCGTGCATGTGAGTGGGCGCACTACACGCGCTGACGTGCGCCTACAGGCGGACAACGTGTTCGACGTTTCCTACATGGTAGTGCGAGGATATCCGATGCCCGGCCGCGTCTTTCGTTTGTCAACTTCTCTTGTGATAAATCCATGACGAAGGGGCGGACGAATTCCATTTTAGTTGCGCTCGCAATGTTGATTGTTTGCGCCACTAACACCAACGCTCAATGGCAGAGTGATGTGTGCGATACTGTATTGCGATTCACTCCGGGAACGGGTCAGACAAATGGTCAAGGCCCAGTCTTCTTTCCTGCTAACGTTTTGCGTGGTCCGTCCAGAATTGCAACCGAGTACGTGCCCGACACTGATCCGCGTGAGATCTGCTCATTAGGCTTAGGGGGCAGTATTGTTCTTGGCTATCGAAGCGCAGCGCTGGTTGACGGACAAGGTGCAGATTTCATCGTCGTTGAGAATACCTTCCGATACTCAGATCAACGAGTCTATGCCGAACCGGCTCATGTGGAGGTTAGTGCTGACGGCGTTCTGTGGAAGGCGTTTCCATTCGACTCCGCAACTCTTGTTGGCTGTGCTGGCATTACGCCTCTTGGTGACTCCTTTGATCTCGCGTTGATCGGCGTTGATTCTGTTCGATGGATCCGTCTGACTGATGTGACGTCGATCATCATCAAGGATCCGAAACACGCCTATTACGATCCTACTCTATCGGGCTTCGATCTTGATGTCGTGATCGGATTGCATACGACGCCTAAAGCATTTGCGTCTGCACTCACGGACCTTGTTCTGACTTCAAGCGTTCGGATTGATGCCGCACTTCCAGGGACTACTTCCATCTACGACGTACGCGGTGCAGTGCTGTACCGATCGATAACACAGGCAGGAGTGTGGTTTCTCGATATGGCGTTTCTGCCGTCAGGTGCGTACTTCGTTGTTCTTGACGATGGTGTTGTTCCGAGAACGCTCAAGGTACTGCGTTGATAAGGACACTTATCGCGCTGTTGGCCATGGTCTGCGTACGATGTGTGCCTGTTCCAACAGCGCCAGACACTCCCAATACGCCCCTTACAAACGGTGGTTTCTTCGTTGTATGTGAGGGATTGTGGCGACAAGATAATGCAACCCTATCGTATGTGACTCCTTCGGGGAACGCGGAGAGAGATGTTGTTTCTTCGCGTAACGCCGGCCTACGTCTGGGTGATACCGGATCTGATATCCTCGTGCAAGGAGACAGTGTGTTCGTCTGTGTGAGCACCTCGGGGACCATCGAGATTTTCCACAGAGTCACTGGCAATTGGCAGGGGCGTATCAGATTCATGGAAGGTCAGGAGCCATACCGTATTGTGCGTGCCAACGATAGCATTGCATACTGCAGCATCCTCAATCAAGATGCGATTGCCGAGGTCAGGATCAAGGGTTATGCGCGCGACCCATATTTGGTGTTCCCGGTTGGGCCTGCACCGGAAGGACTCTGCGTTTACGGCGATCGCATCTACGTTGCAAACAGCGGTCTTGGCGATCTCCGCAAGAACGAGTCGGGGTCTGGAACCGTAAGCATACTCGACACGCGAGATCTTCGCTTGATCAGAAGAATCAACGGTCTTTCGAACGTGATGTCGTGCGTGGCAGACTCCGCAAGGGGTCGGATCTGGATCACCTATAGAAACCTCGCATCACAACCCGATTCTCTCGGTGGCGTAGTATTGATTGATCCGGCAACGGACAGCATCATTGATCATCAGCGTTATGCCTCTCCCAAGGGGCTTGTCATAGATCCACAAACCGGCGTGGTATACATCTTGCACCGCGATGGAATCGATGCATTCGATCCTCGTAGTCAGGCTCGTACGCGCGTTATCTCACACAGTTCAACCAATGGCAATGATGTGTGGTATTCGCTCGGTTGGTGGAAGAGTCAACGAGCGCTGCCCGTTGGAAACGCACGCACCTACGTCACAGATGGAGAAGTGATAGCTCTAGACCTCAACGGCACCGTTCGTTTCAAGGCCGGCGTGGGGCTGAACCCAGCCGCATTTGGAGACTAGCGCGAGAGCACGCTCTCGCGCCACCTAAAGCCCGATGCTAGTAACCCCGTATTACGGTCACGCCATGGCGTGACC
>JAPLFN010000038.1:70657-74528 GCA_026390655.1 Candidatus Kapaibacterium sp. | reverse complement strand
GTTTGCTGACATAGGCTTTGACGTTGACATAGGTCCGCTTTTTTCGACACCAGAGGAAGCTGCGCGCTTAGCGGCAGACAATGACGTTCATGTGGTAGGCGTCTCTTCTCAGGCTGCTGGGCACAAGACCCTCATCCCCCAGTTGATCCACGCTTTAAAAGCTGAGGGCGCAGGTGAGATTCTTGTGGTGGCTGGCGGCGTGATCCCTCCGAAAGATTACCCTGAGCTGAGAAATGCCGGCGTCGTCTCCATCTTTGGTCCAGGAACGAACATTCTTAAAGCAGCCCACGAAGTCGTCGAAGCTATACGTACTCACCTGCGTTCGGCTTCGTGATCTGTGCAGGTGTTGATATCGGAACCAACACAGCCCTCATGGTTATAGCCGAGCGATATGCGGACGATACCTACACAGTGATTCATGATCTGCATGAGGTTCCTCGTCTAGGTGAAGGACTAGATTCATCCGGCGAGATAGCCAAAGATGCACTACATCGTGCGGTCGAATCGCTAGACAGATTCAAGTCCGCACTCAGCGACGCAGGTGTAGTTGCGGCGCGCGCGGTTGCAACCAGTGCGATGCGCGAAGCAAAGAACAGTACCCATGTCCGTCAAGTGCTAGAAGCGGCACTTGGACTTCCTATTGAGGTCATTTCTGGAGACACAGAAGCCCGTTTATCATTCCTTGGCAGCGTGGGTAGAACTTCAGAGAGAACAACGATGATCGACATCGGAGGAGGATCAACCGAATACGCTTCAGGCGCGGGCGGGATTGTCACCTTTGCAGCAAGCACAAGCATAGGGGCGGTACGATTCACCGAGCGCTATGCAACTACTCGTCCTGTTACGTCTGGGTCTCTCGTTGACGCAAGGAACAGTGTATCTGAGGCGTTAGAACCGATCCTCGAAAAATACATTGGCTCTGATCGACTTGTTGGAGTTGCTGGCACTCCCACGGCATTAGCAATGATTGATTTGGGGCTATCCAGCTACGATGCTGACTTACTTGACGGACATTCTATGCAATATCGACGGGTTCTTGAGCTTACAGAGTGGTTGTTCTCGTGCACGCTGGAGGAAGTTCGAGCCATACCGGGCATTCATGAGCGTCGTGCTGATATTGTTCCTATGGGAGCACTGATTCTCACAGAATCAATGAGGCTTCTTCAATGTACGTCTGTGAAAACTTCCGTCAGAGGTTTGAGATTTGGTGCTATGTTAACATCTACTGTTACGGGGGTTTGATGTGGCTTCGATCTTGACGACGAAATTTTGGTGGGATATTCTGCAGTCTCTCAGAGCGGTTACGGGACAGTTTCCGCGCGAGGTGGCACTCGCCTTTGCAGCGATGGTTTCAATCATGGTGCAGGTTGAGAACACTGGCGAGGTGGAGAGAATTGCATTACACCTTGGGCTGGCCTTTATTCTGGCCATGAATCTCTCTCTTGCCCTCACAATTGTGGTCCGGTCGGGCAAACTGGGTTCAGTGATCGGCTGGGTCATTTGGTTGGCGGTTACAAGCGCTTTAACGTGGTTCGTTTTTGCGCTTGATTTTGATAAGACAATCGATGTTGTTCAATACGCATACCTCATAGTCCTTGTTCATATGCTCGTGGTATCAAGCTGGATCTCTTTTGGAAGTGTCGAAAGATTTTGGTCGGCGGTGATCGCCATGTTCCACAGGATACTTTTTGCAGTACTGTTCACGTCAGTTTTGCAACTCGGTTTAACGCTTGTAGTATCTTCTGTGCGACTTCTATTCGGCTTTGAGGGAATTTCTCACCTCGAGGCCCATATTGCGATCTTTGCATTCTTTCTATTCAATACGCTGTTCTTCCTGTCCGGACTTCCGCCACCAGGCGACCTCGATCGTAAACATAGCATTGACCCAATGCCCTTGATTTTCGTTCGTTTCGTCCTAGCCCCTTTAGTGTTTCTATTCCTTGTGATACTCTGGGCCTACGGTGCAAAGCTGGTCTTTGGGGGGCTCACAGAAGAGATCACGGCTTATGTATTGGTGTTAACAGGGTTTGCGATATTCGCGATACTTCTGACATGGTCGGAGCGCGATGTCCAGGGATTCCCTTGGCGGATTCTTCATCGGTATACGTTGACTGCACTGGTTCCTCTGTTAGGAGTTGCGACATGGGCTTGGATCGTCCGTTTACAGTCCAAGGGGATCGATGATACGGGATTCACTGTTGCTGCATTGCTAGCTGTGGCTGTCCTAATAGTTGCTACAAGTGTGTTGAAACGCCGTCTGGACCCTAGAGTCCCGGCCATTGCCTTCGTTATCGTCTTGTGTATTACCACTGCTGGCCCGTTTGGCGTGTCGGCGGTAAGTGAACGTTCAATTGGCCCCGACTCATCTGGTAGCAAGCCTGAAGTCCTAAAAAAGGCGGTAAAGGGCGAGATTGATTCCGTAAGAACGTCGAGCCCCGCTCGGTTCCTTATTACCTACGGTACTGGCGATACGTGGTCAGCGTCATTCGCACTATCTGATGTCGATGATGACGATGTCGTGATAACTACATCGGCTGATGGCGCTGCTACTATTTCCTTCCCAAGGCTGTCCACACTCGTAACGTTGGTCTATAGTGTTCGGAGAGATACTATCGTCTTTGATGCTAAAGACCTACTGGCAGACAATTCTGATTCACTTAGAGTGATTGAGCGATCTGGTAATGGAGTGCGAACAATCATCATGGCAACCGACGCGACCCTTGTTCGAAGAAATGGGCAATGGGCCATCTCGCGTCTTGCAGCGACCACATTTACAACATCATTAAAGAGCTCAAAATGAGCGTTCTACCTATTGTAGTCAGACTCCTCTATACTGCCCTCTTTTGTGTCTCAGGCATGGTAGCATTTGCACAAGGGGGTCCGGTTTCGCTTGTTTACGATCTGAAAGTTGGTGATATACACAAGTTCCGTCTCGTTACTGACCAACACGTGGTTGGAAACAGGGCGATACGAGTACAGACGATCTTGACTCTTGAGGTTATTGACGAAGACCGGTTAGGAAATTATCAGTGTCGCGTAACGATGAAAACGGACACTGGCAGAGAGGTTACAGACACCGTCGTCTATCGCCCACATGGAAGTTTTAGGTTCGTCGGCTATCGTCACTACTCGGAGAGTAATGGGTATGACGCTATAATTGATGCACTTGGCATGGTTATCATGGGACAATCGGTACCTCCCAAGGACTATGAGCAAGGAGCGCTCACGGCGTTTTCGCAAACGACCGACGTTGACGCTAAACGTACTCTTCTTGTCCCTTATACCGTGATCTTTAGCATACCGAAAGCGCCAGACCAAAGCCTAATGGAACAGCAGCATCAGTATGTTGACACCATCTATGTTCTCAGCGCAATTCAGCCCATCACGTCAACGTATGGGGCTACACATGAACAGCGGGATCTGAAGCGGAATCTTGACACTATCGCTAGGAACCTGACGTTAGATTCGGTTGTGACAATACACGGACATAGTGTTGGCTACATGACGTCGCTTTCAATGAAGCATACTGTTTTAGGACAGCACTATACTATCATAACTCAATACGAACGTGATATGTCTACTGGGTTGGTTCGGAACATTGAAGAACGTTGCTATTACGAGTCTCCAAAGGGTCCTCGATTAGAATATTTCACGCGCTGTCTTCGCATTACTAGCACGCCCGCAGACTCACGTACAGATCGAAAGCATACCCATAACTAGTTCATGTATAGGTGATAATACATAGGTGGCGTACGTATGTACTGACACGACGATTCGCACAGAATTGTAACGTTTAGGTGTTACCTGGTATATGGTTACGTCAACGAAGAAACTAACTTCGTTCTCGCATGACCGTTACGTAGGTGGGGAA
>JAPLFN010000038.1:48120-70629 GCA_026390655.1 Candidatus Kapaibacterium sp. | reverse complement strand
CCAGCAGTGTGCTCATGCTCTAACGTCACCGGACTCCGTTGTAGTTCTCAAGTATTCGTTGGATGAGGGTAGAACGTATACGTGGAATCTCGTTGCGGACCAGTTCATTGTCAATGGTCGAGCCCTGAGACTGAGTGCCACGTACAACATGGACGCGATCGATTCAGACCTTGATGGTAATACCCAGGTTAGAATTCGGGTGCGAACCTCCTCCATTGACAAAAGAGCGGGAGAGATCATTGATAGCGTGAAAGCCGGTCTTTTTCCCGTTGGCTCCCGTAGAACAAACAAAGCCGGCGTATATGACGCTATGATCGATCAACTTGGTAAGATCCTAACGGGCCAATACAGCATCGATGAAAGTGTGCCGCCTCCGGTACTATCCGGCCAGGGGCTTACGAATCAATACGATGCAAATCGCGGAGTAGACATTCCATCGATGATGAATATGATGATGCCCAGTATGCCTTCGGGCACTGACATCGAGCTACACGTGTCCAAGATCGACACGCTGCTCGTACCTTCAGCTAATCAGAATCTTGAAGGAACCCGCGGATCGGTAGCTCGAGATGGAGTTAAAAGTGCTGTGCAAATGGATACCATTTATCGCAAGATGGAACTTGACTCTATTCAGAGCCGACCTTCGGGTCAGCGCATTTGTTTCATGACGGTGCACTCAGTTAAGAAGACGATTCACGGCTCGATGAATATTATTGAAACGTCTATTGTAAGAGATACAAGAAGCGGGCTCTTAGAGCGTGTTATTGAGCGCGGTTTCTACTCCGATACAGATGGCCGTATCCACCCACAGTATGTGGCAGTGGCAGTTATTGAAACAGACCTTACGGTTGTGGCAGATTCAGAAGGAAATGACATCCTTACACCGCCATCTATGTCTCCGGGGTCAGTCCGTTAAAAGGGCTTCCGTTAATAGACGTTCTTGCTGCTCAGAATGAACTCCCGGAGAGCCGGTTGCCGGGCTGGCCGCTGCGGCCCTTCCAACGTAGGTTAGTTGTTGTTGTCGAACAAGAACGTCATGCAGGTGACCTTGCACAAAGGTCCACGCACCCATGTTTTTCGGTTCTTCCTGGCACCAAACGATCTTCTCAGCCTTCGAGTACGCCGATAGAATCTCCCGCATCCTTTCTGTATGGAATGGGTGAAGTTGCTCAAGCCGTACAAGCGCAACGTTGTGGACACCAAGATCCGACCTCTTCTTCACTAGCTCGTTGTAGATCTTACCCGAAGAGATAACTACCCTCTTTACTGACGTGCTGTCCGCTATTCTGTCATCATCAAGAATCTCTTGATACGAGCCTTCTGTAAGCTCTGCAACGGTGCTTTGAAAGATCCTTAAATATCCCTTGGGTGTCATCACGATAAGGGGTTTTCTCCACTCTGCCTTCACCTGCCGGCGAAGTGCATGGAAGTAATTGGCAGGAGATGTGAAATTACATACGATCATGTTATCCTGTGCACAGAGTTGCAGGTAACGCTCTAGTCGCGCACTTGAGTGCTCTGGCCCCTGTCCGTCATAGCCATGCGGTAGCAGTAATGTGACATTACTACGCTGACTCCACTTCTCTTCAGCGCTGGAAATAAATTGATCGAACACGATCTGGGCACCGTTTGCGAAGTCACCAAATTGAGCTTCCCAGATTGTCAGTCCGTTCTTAGCGATGGTACTGTAGCCATACTCGAAGCCAAGCACGGCATACTCTGAAAGTGGTGAATCATAAATATGGAGCAGCTGTGAAGCACCAATATCATTCAGTGGCACGTGCCTCGTGTCATTAGTGATGTCTCGATGCACTGCCTGCCGATGATTAAACGTACCCCTGCCGGAATCTTGGCCAGTTATGCGCACTAAATGCCCCTCGCGCAACAGCGATCCGAAGGCCAAAGCCTCCGCCATTCCCCACTGAACGGACCCAGTATTAAAGGAAGAGCTGCGTTTATCGGCCTCCGCTTTCACCTTGGGGTGGATCGTAAACGAATCAGGCACAGAACTAATGGCGGTAGCAATGATTGACAGCTCATCAGATGTCACTGCTGTGTGTACATGGGCGAACATGTCGAAGTCAGAACTTCGCGCTGGTGATGAAACCGCAGTTGCTCGATCGTCGTATGCCCGAACTAACACGGCATGCTCTTCGTTGACAATCGACGTGAGATCCGCTTCACTGCATACATTCTCAAGCAGGAGCCGGGTCTCATAGACGCGTCTAACCGGAACCATGTTCTTGATTTTCTTATACAACAAAGGTTGCGTCGCCGTCGGATCGTCCTTCTCGTTATGACCATACTTCCTATAACAGTACATGTCTAATACGACGTCATCACCGAACTGCTGCCGATACGAAAAGGCAAATATTGCCGCTGCTCTGCATGCCTCGGGATCATTTCCGTCAACATGGAGGATCGGCACTTGCAACATCTTTGCAATTCCGGTGGCATAATGAGTTGATCGAGAGTCTTCAGGCGATGTTGTGAAACCGATCTGATTGTTGATAATGATGTGGATTGTCCCACCGGTTGAATAACCTCTCAACCGCGCCATGTTTAGCGTTTCGGGGACAACGCCTTGTCCCGCGAATGCGGCGTCACCATGGATGAGGATCGGAAGCACTCGGCTATGTGTATCATCTCCTATCTCATCGTCAAGCGCTCTAGCAATTCCCTCAACTACTGGGTCTACAGCCTCAAGGTGACTTGGGTTTGGGGCCAATACCATGTGAATGGCCTTACCATCCTTAGACAAGTACGTCCCCTTGGCACCTAGGTGGTACTTTACGTCACCCGATCCCTGATACGAAAGAGGATCGATCTTCCCTTCGAATTCATTGAAGATCTTATCAAGGGGCTTTCCCATCATATTGGCAAGGACATTGAGACGGCCTCTATGCGTCATGCCAAGCACTGCTCCAGAGAGTTCTTCTTTTGCAGCATCCTGAAGGATTTGGTCAAGGATGATTAGGGCACTCTCGCCCCCTTCAAGAGAAAACCTCTTTGCTCCTAAAAACTTTGTGTGTAGAAAGCTTTCAAGGTTTTCGGCACGTGCAAGTTTTCTAAAGGTCTCGATTTTCTCTTCTTTGGAAAGCTTCGCGCAGGGTAGCGCGCTTCACGCCTCCTAGACCACCCGTATCGAACTCACGATCCAGATCCCAGATGGTAAAGTCGTAATGTGCCGGGTCGAGTTCAGGATAGTGATACGCCTCCAATCCAAGCGGATTGATGTCGGCCAGGAGATGTCCTCGCACACGGTAGGCGTTGATCATCTGAACTACCCGACCCTCTTTGTCGATGAGCTCGGGTTGATCTTGCACGAGGAAGGGATTGGCCCCCTTCTCAATCGACCATCGCATCGGCTCAAACGGAATACCTAGAGAAGCGAAGATCTGTTCGTAGAATCTGTGCTCACCGATGAGTAGCTGATGGATGAGTTGGAGAAACTCACCGGACTCTGCGCCTTGAATGACCCGATGATCATACGTTGAGGTGAGTGTGAGGACCTTTGAAATCGCCAGTGTTGAGAGCACATCAGGCATCATCGCTTGAAATTCAGCCGGGAACTCGATCGCTCCCGTTGCAACGATCGTTCCTTGTCCATCCATTAATCGAGGAATGGACATCACCGTTCCCAACCCACCGGGATTCGTTAGAGTTATGTTAGCTCCCGATAAGTCCTCGGGAGTGATCTTATTGGTTCGAGCACGTTTGATGACGTCATCATATGCCTGCACAAACTCATCGAACGTCAATTTCTCGGCGTGCTTGATACTAGGCACAAGTAAGATTCTGCTACCGTCCTTGCGCGTCGTGTCTACAGCCAGGCCGAGGTTGATGCCACCGCGCTCTACCCGCACTGCCACACCGTTGTGAAGGCCGTACGAGTTTTTCATATTGCCATACTTCTCTGCCGACTTTACGATTGCCCAGGCAAGGATATGGGTGAACGAGAGCTTTGACTTCCGTTTCTTCGTTAGAACAGTGTTAACAATCCGTCGGTTCTCTTCGAGTGCCTTCACGGGCACGTTGCGCACACTTGTTGCTGTTGGGACATGAAGAGATGCCTCCATGTTCTCAGCAATTTTACTTGCAATTGACGATAGTGGGATGAGTGCGTCTTCAGGTCCAAGTGCTGGAACGCGGGACTCGCTTGGCGTGATGCGAGGAACAACGATTTCAGATCGTGATGAAGTTGTTTTCTGCGCCCGCTCTGGCGGTGACTTTCAATCTTCTATTCTCGTAAACCGATGAACGCAAGCATCCGACCTGATAGTTCCCCATCACGACGGTAGGAATGCCAATGCCTATCAACCATCGTACACACATCAAGTCCGCCAATGTTTGCCGCAGGAATTCCTGCTTTCAGACACTGCTTAGTGATAGCCGCTCTATTGTCAAGGAGCCATTTACTACCGTCAGGCTTGCAATATGCGGAGAGGACGCGATAGACGTCCCAACCAACCTCGTAGTGCGTTCCGGAGGCGCAAGGCGAAAGCCATACCCGGATGTCATCCGGGCTCGACCCCGCATGCTTATGCATGGCTTTAATGGCTGCCTCTACGATGTTGAGGGACGTACCTCGCCATCCGCTATGAACGGCTGCAACAACCCGTAGCCGTGGATCATGCAAGAGCACTCCGCAACAATCTGCTAGCTTAACTCCCAACACTATTCCAGGAGTCGATGTTACGAGTCCATCAGCTTGGACATCTACTCGCGCGTCAGTAACGACCACGGAGGTGCCATGCACTTGATGAACAGTAACGATGTTGCCTCGGTTCACGCCGATTTCTGAAGCGAGAAGTTCGTATGAACTTTCAACATGATCTTTGGATGCCGAGGGGGTTATTGAGAATGACGCCCCGGGCCAAGGCAGGATTGACGTGTCTACACGAGTAATCCCACTCAATAGAAATGGATCATCGAAGGCGGGTTGAATCAGCATGAGTCCAACCTACGATTCCGCGGCGAATTGCCCCACTCATGCGTCTTCCCCATGTGCCCCTTCCCTCGCAGCGAATTGGTTTTGTCTGCTGTACCGCCCAAGAATAGAGTCTTGTATCATTGGGATAATATGTATTGCCATCGATCAGGACGCGAAGAGTGTCGCTAATTCGTGTGGCAACCACCACGCCATTCCTGCGTTGCGCTAGAATATCCTCTTCAGCTCTGATCGGAATAATATTGACCATCACGATCGTAGCCGCTACACCACACACTATACGTAGCCACGCCCCTAAGAGCGTTCGTGATGTAAGTGGCCATAACATAGAGACAATAAACAGCAATACGATCAACCACTTCCAGAGTGGATCGACGTGAACTAAACTGTAATCCACCGCGGATCGCGCCACAGTATCTGCGATGTCAATTACCCATGAGGTGCACCATACCACCGGACCGGATATTCCTACTAATGAGGCGAAACACAACATCACACAAAGCGCAAGAGCCAGCCCCAATAACGGAACAACTAGGAAGTTGGCTAGTGGCGACGTGAGAGATGTAGTTGAAAAGTACACCAGTGATGGAATTGAGATCCCTATCGTAGCCGCAATGTTTGTTGCAAGGGCACCTACGAGCGCTAGCTTCCATTTTCGCGTGTGGTTGATCAGTGACGCTATGTGCGAATACCATGAGGGCGCAATCACCAAGATAGAGGCAACCGACACCATGGACAGAATCATCCCGGGCTGAAGGATAGTCTGAGGATCTACACATACTATGATGATAAATGCACCACACAGGAGGTTCATCGGGTCTGCATCTCTTTCAGTCCTTCGTGCGATAAGTGCGGTAATCCCCATAAGTCCAGCTCGAACTGCAGGGGGCTCTGCGCCGCAAATGAACACATAGAAAATTGTGATGGCAGCTATCAATAGTACTCGCCACCATGAAGGTGCCGCCCCAATGATCATAATTACAATGCCGAGGATTACCGCAACATGAGACCCACTTACAGAAAACATGTGTGCTGTTCCGCTGGCGGCATACGCCTTCATGGATTCATGGTCAAGTCTTCCGCGATCTCCTATCGTCAGCGCAATTGCGATCGCTGAGGTACGACTAGGAAGATTATTCTCCAGTGTCTCTACGATCCACCTCGACGAGTGGTCTCGGATGTTGTTCAACCATCCTTGCGATTCAGTAATCTTCGAAGTGTTTGCCTCCATGATGAATGACACACCTAAGCTTCTGCATACGGTGATCTCATTCTGCTCACCAGGCAACGTGGCTGGATCTGGACGATGTATAGTTCCAACAACGACGCGAGATTCGCCTAATTTCGGCATCGATGGAAGTGTATCTCGAACATGCTCATAAACAATGCATCTCGTTCGCACGCAAGGCAGGTAGACCCCATCAATCTCACCACAAATGACATAGCGACGAACAGTAGGTGATCCACCGCGTATCTCTGTGACTCGTCCTTCAAGGCGTGCCTTCATCGTCTCTTCGAACCTGTCTACAGCAGGCACAATCTCATTACCTAGTCTACCCGCAAGACAGCAACCGATGGCGCAACAGAAGATGTGAAGGGCGACTGAGTACTTCCTATGCAGCAGTCCCAAAGCACCTAACGCATAGAGAGTGACTGAGAGTCCAAAAAGAAGTCTGATCGGTACCGCCGATTGGACGATGGTGACCGTCCAGAAAGCCAAGATCACAGTCGGCAATAGTAGAGGTCGTCGTTGCTCCATAGGTCTACGTGCGCGTTTGGCGCAACATCGTGACTCTCTAGGTGTCGTTGTTGAAAACTTCACTCACTAAGGGGCTCCACATGGGCGGTATTTTGGGGGTCGTGTCACGCTTTGCCCCCTTCAAAGCACGACGCTGTAACCACGTTAATGAACACTTCTTGCAGGACAGAAAAATGAGTACAGAAACAAAGGCTCCAAAGGAGCTAAAAGACATCAAAGAAGGAAAGGATCAAAAGGAATCGAGCTCTTTGCGCCCACCTGATGCCAAAGTTAAAGCAGCACAATTGGCAATAGACCAGATTGAAAAGCAGTTTGGTAAGGGCTCCATCATGCGACTCAATGATGAGAGCAATTTTGACATTGAAGCCATTTCAACGGGATGTCTTTCACTAGACGCTGCGATCGGTATCGGCGGTGTTCCTCGCGGACGTATCGTCGAGATCTATGGTCCGGAGTCGTCCGGCAAGACAACAGTCTGTTTGCAAGTGATAGCCGAAGCGCAGAAAAACGGTGGATTAGCTGCCTTCGTCGACACGGAGCATGCACTTGATGTTAAGTACGCTCAGCGACTGGGAGTTGATCTCAATAATCTTCTTCTTTCTCAGCCGGAGTTTGGTGAACAAGCCTTAGAGATTGTTGAGACATTGGTGCGGTCTGGGGCAATTGATGTCGTCGTGATTGACTCGGTTGCTGCACTTACCCCACGTGTTGAGATCGAAGGCGACATGGGTGATGCGCAGATGGGCTCTCAGGCTCGTCTTATGAGTCAGGCGATGCGAAAGCTCAACGCAGCGATCGGTCGCTCAAACACAACGGTGATCTTCACAAATCAACTGCGCTCTAAGATTGGTGTAGTGTATGGCAATCCGGAGACGACTACCGGAGGCAATGCCCTTAAGTTCTATGCCTCTGTTAGGATCGACGTCCGGCGTAAAGATGTCATCAAGGACGGCACCGAAATCGTCGGTAATCGTGTCCGGGCCAAGATTGTTAAGAATAAGGTAGCTCCGCCTTTCCGAGAAGCTGAGTTTGACATCATGTACAATGAGGGTATCTCTCGTCTTGGGGACATGATCGACGTGGCGGTAGAAAGTGGGATTATCGTGAAGTCCGGCTCATGGTTCTCTTTCAATGAAGAACGAGTTCAGGGCCGGGATGGTATGCGAAAACTTCTTACAGAAAATGTTGCGCTGAATGCAGCACTGGAAGACGCGGTGCGTGAAGCGCTCCACTTGCCAACACCAGCAACGGCTTCAACTAAGAAAAAGTAAGAACAAGTATGGCCACGATAACGTCAATCCGTCGCAATGTGAAGGACGGTGGACGCTGTTCTGTATTTGTTGACGAAGTGTTTCTTGCGGCATGTCCGATCGACGTCGCGACGGCGCTCGGACTCCGCAAGGGGCTCGAAATGACGGATGAACTAGAACGATCTCTGCGCAAAGAAGACAGACGAATCGTTCTCAGACAAAAGACCTATCATTTCGCGACGTATAAGCCCAGAACAGAATATCAGGTTTGCGATTTTCTCCGGAAAAAGGAAGCAGCCCCTGAAGAGGTTGAAAGCGTGATGAAGTGGTTGCGCGAGTTTCGTTTGATCGATGATCGACTGTTTGCCGAAAGATTTCTTGAGGCTGCACGTATACAGAAGCCCCTTTCAAGATCGATGGCAAAATTGACTCTGAAGCGCAAGGGCGTACCAGATGACGTAGTTGATGAAGCTCTAGATCAACATTATACGTCTGAGGATGCATTCAACGCTGCCAGACATGTAACTATCAAGAAATTAAGAATGTTGCAGCCTTCTTCGGATAAAATACGTGATGAAAAGCTCACTAGGTTTCTCCAATACCGTGGCTTTGGCTGGGATGTTATAAAAGCAATTGTAGAACAAGTCCGATCCGGCACCCTTGCAACAGTCCTTTGCTCGATACTGGGTTTTGCCATTTCTTGTGCAAACGTAAACGCACAAGGCATCACCACATGTAGGAGGGTTCGTCTACCCGAAACGATCAATAGTTTTCAAACGACTACTCAGCCGTTGATGTCGCCCGACGGAGTGTTGTATCTCGATCGGAAGATGCACCCTGACAATTCTGACGGAGGTGTAAAGGACCCGGACGACGTTTGGACGTCACGCATCAATGCCAATGGGATGTGGATTGACCCTACACCTGCTTCATTCACAACCTTCACCCGACCAGACTTGGTGTTTTCCTTTACAAGCGATGGTCTTGCAGCTCTGGTTGTAGGTCAGTATCGAGTGGTTAATGGGATGAACATCCCAACATTTGCCATAATTACCAGAAGGTCTAGACGTGACCTATTCTCTTCTGTGTCCCCCGTCATCATTCCTGGTGTTACCTCTCTGGGACGAAATTTCTATGGTGCAATGAGTGATGATAGAAACACGATAATCCTGGCGTTAGAGCGTTCAGCTGGACTTGGCGGGTTGGATTTATACGTCACGCATCGATGTAAGGAGTTCTGGTCTGCACCAGTGAATCTCGGGTCTGATGTGAATACATCGGCATTTGAAGGGGCCCCATGGCTGGCTGCTGATGGCCAAACACTGTATTTCGCATCCAGTGGTAGAGATGACAGAAAGGGCAAGGCGGACATCTACATTTCTCGAAGACGTGAAGGCTCGTGGACATCATGGACGACTCCACGAAATCTAGGATCGTGTGTGAACACAATCGAGGATGAAACAGCATTCTCCTTGATAGGCAGAGGAGATAGTGCACTTATCCACTCTTGGGATGCAGAATCTGATAGACCGGGAATCTACATGGTTGAGCTTCCGGAAGATGTTCGCCCCCTACCTTCATGCTCATTTACCGGAAGGGTCGTGGACGCAGTTTCGGGTGCAGCAATAGCATCTGCTGAGACTGTGTGTCAGGACAGCATATCACTGTGTCAGTTCGTTATACCGATCGATACGAGCGAAAAAACATTCAAGATCGCGCTACCGGCACATCGTCGGTATCACATTGAATCGCGAGCGGCCATGTACGTTACGCATCGTCAAGTTATCGGGATCCGTACCCTCGACAGTACAACCAGCCTACGCGTTACCACGCAAATGTTCCATACACAGCGCCCACTTGCATCTGTGTACTTCGATCGAGGTGCTGCTCAACTGAGCGCCGAGAACATTGAACTCCTAAAAGAGCTCGTTAAGCGTTATGATCTCAGACAGATTTCGTTTGACGTGGTTGGATACACAGATATGTTAGGGACTATCCCTGCGAACAAGACGCTTTCGGCACAGCGGGCGGAATCTGTCGTAGAAGAACTAAAAACTATCGGACTTCACGAAGATCGTATTCGGGCTATTGGACGAGGAATTGAAAACCCGGGCACGTTATTGAGCCTTAAAGAGAACCCTCAAAGCAGACGAGTAGACATTTTTCCTGTGGACAGATTACGGCGTTGACAGATGAACTACAGTCGTGACCTGACCATCCTGCGGACGTTCTTCCATGATTTTGAGCGTCCACATACGATGTGAGTGAACGTAGAGAGCTACTGCATTTTCTGAGAGCCACTCAAATCCCTCATCATGATGCGGAGAGCGCCAGAGGAGCTCATCATGAGCTATAAGGCAGGCGCGTTCAAAGCCATCTTGACCAATGATCTGAACCACTACCTCTTCCAACGTCGCGGGACGCCTTTCTAAGCGAATAGTGATCCGTTGCCACTCTTCATGACTTTCGATTGAAACATCTCGAACTAACGCTCGAGAGCGATGCATGGCTGTGGTGCCAAAAACAACGGGAACACGGATTGGGTCGCTCGTCATAACAACCTCCAAGAGAGGGCAAGACAGATCAACTGGTGGTGCAACTCCACACGACGAGAATATCTTCGCCAAGTGGCGCCGAAAGATAGCATCAAATCGCGATTTATGTTCTGCAACGTGACGATCATCGTACCACCAGAACCAATCTGACGCCTCTACAGTCTCTAAGGCTTCCGAAACCTCTTCAGCGGACCTGCCAGCCCCCTCCAATGCCGACTTCGCTGCGACGAGGAGCGACCAGGCTAGATTCTTTAACGGAGAGCCGATCCAGATGTCAAACGTCCCATTGATCCACGACCCGGCCTTTAGGCTATGGAGTCGCCGTTGTGCACCTGAGACTGAGGCCTCAGAACACGTAAGGGACAGATAGCGAGATGTATCGCCACAAACCTCCATCAAGGCATGGAGAAAGTCTTCACCATTGTTGTCATAAAATTCCCAACAATTCTCCCCATCGAGAATGATAGGAACTACGGCATCCGCCAGAGCCTGCTCGCCCAGGTGGGATACGATCAAATGACGACGCTCTTCGAGTCGACGCGCAAAGTCCTCCGCAGCTCGTTGTGGATCCCAGCGTGCGTATTCAAATCCAATTGCATCGCTCAATCCATGATCACGGAACAAGACGGATACAGAACCATGAGGTGTTTCAACAATATGGGGAAAGAACTTCTCTGTTTCCAGCCACTGTTCTCCGAGAGATCTTTTCAAAACATCTTCATCTGTAGCAGTCCACGAGACGTTGTTCTTGGCCAGGATTTCGAGAGCCTCGGTAGAAACGCTACCTTCTGCAAGCCACATACCCGTAGGAAAATGCCCGCTTCTTCGCTTCCAATCCTCGCGTGCATTGCGAACATGTCTTTCAGCATGGTAAGGGGCTTTGTACGCAGGAAGAGGAAGATCTGTAAAAGGCATGCTCTCATGCGCAACATCGGTGTCGATCACGAGCGGCAGAATTGGGTGATGAAATGGCGTGACGCTGATTTCAAAAGCACCCTTCTTCTCGTATCGTAGAAACGTTGGTACAATGTCAGACATTATCTCGTGATGCAAATCCAGTAGCGCATGTTTCTGTTCTTCGTTGAAGTTGCATCCCTGCAGGAGTAATTCTGTGGCCAGTACGGAGTTTCGGCGTGTAACTGGTCCAACCCAAGCAAGGTTCACAAGCACCTGAACGTCTCTCCAGGCTTGTTCGTCAAGGCAGTCCACCTCAGCGTTAGCAAGCATTTCAAACAGCTCATCGTATCTCGGTAAGGGGCGAACCATCGTATCTCGCTGAATGGTCACAGCCCAACGAGCAAGGCTAACCTTGTTCTCTTGCGAGAGTTCGTGCGCAGGAATACGACACATGCGTTCAAGTTCATCTTGACGCCCCTTTCCATACTCATCGAGTTGCATGAGCATGGATGGAACGAGATTGAAGGTGTGCTTTACTGAATAGCTACCAAGGATATCACATAGATCTCTATAGTCCTTGGTTGCATGCAAGCGGACCCATGGCAAAAAGAACTCGTCGTCGATTCTATAGTCTGGCTGGTGTTGATGCCAAAGAAAACAGATTCGCAGCGGTAGCGTATTTGTCATTAAAAAAACTTTCGGACCGAGACCCGGAGAATGTTGTCACTGGAATCAAATGGTTGATCAGGATAAGATCGAGATTCTTGATACATGTAGTGCAACTCCGTGGACCAAAAATCACCAATACGGTACCCTAAACCGACATGCAATCGTATCCGACTGTTAAAGTACTCCTTCGGTGCATCATCAAGGTTCCGAAAAAACTCTACTTCGCCAATACCGTACCATGTGTCGGGCGCAATGCGCTCATTCGACAACGCCACTCGAGTGCCGAGACGAATGCGGAGACGATATCGATCGTCCCACGTATCAGATTCGGTATAATAGAGATATCGAAACTCAAGTCTGACCATTGCAGATGGCTCTAATCGCCCAAACACCTCCGTATATCGCAATGCAACCCACGGACGAATCTCTACAATGTCGGAGATATCTGTTTGGCTAGAGTATTCTGCGAAGAGGGCCGTTTCTGCGAGCATCCACGAGAACAAAGAGTATTGAATCCGTGGTGCAACGGATATACTGTTCACTTGTCTTGAACCATTCACCAGATATTGCGTGAGCATGAGATCGCCCCACCATCTATCACCCAACCGAGTAGCAGCCGTCTCCTCGAACCAAACCTGAAAGGTTGACGTTTCTTGTGCCTCGTTCTCGGAAGCACAAAGCACGAGTAGTATCACAACAACGAGCACAAAACGCATGTGCAAATCTAGCGTACTATCGTAACACGAATGAAGATCTTTGTCGTAGTGCTACCTTGACCAGTAGGAGCATGATTGGAACCTCTATCAGAGGTCCAATGACAGCAGCAAATGCCTGACCTGAACCCAGGCCAAACACGGCAATGGCTACGGCGATGGCGAGTTCGAAATTATTCGATGCTGCCGTGAAGGACAACGTTGTTGTTCGTGCGTAATCTGTTCCCATGAATTTGCTTAGGAACCAACTCACGGCGAACATGAGAACGAAGTAAAGGATAAGTGGGATTGAGACTCTTATCACGTCAACCGGAAGAGCCACAATGCTTGATGCCTTCAGGCTAAACATGATAACGATGGTCGACACGAGGGCCAATAGAGTAAGTCGTCCGATACGTGGCGCAAAAATGTCGTCGTACCAGGCATCGCCTTTCACACGTCGAAGAACTGTACGGGTCAAAAAGCCAGCTGCAAGTGGAATGCCTAAGTATATCAATACACTCTCGGCAATTTGGCCCATTGAAACGTCGATACTCGTCCCTTGGAGACCAAGAATCGGAGGAAGCCATGTAAGGAATACCCAGGCGTAAACGCTGTAGAACAACACCTGGAAGATACTGTTGAAGGCTACTAGACCAGCCGCGTATTCCCGATCTCCGCACGCAAGGTCATTCCACACGATCACCATTGCTATGCATCGAGCGAGGCCGATCATTACGAGGCCTTGAACATACTCGGGCTTATCCGGTAAAAAGAGGATGGCAAGGCCAAACATGAGAACGGGTCCGATTACCCAGTTCTGTACAAGCGATAGAGCAAGTACCTTGGTATCGCGAAATGCCTCACCTAGAAGTTCATATCGAACCTTTGCGAGGGGCGGATACATCATCAGAACAAGCCCGATAGCCAAAGGAATGTTCGTTGTTCCCGATTGCATGGACTCCAGAGCAGTTGGTAACCCCGTAACAGTCACCCCAAGGACGATCCCAATAGCCATGGCAGAGAAAATCCAAACAGAAAGGTATCTATCGAGTATGCTCACGCAGTCTCTGCGATCGGAACAAAGTACGCCGGAAGTGCAACCACAAATTCTCTGATCTCGTCTCGCACTCTACGGTATATAGCCTGGACTTCTTCATCATCCAGTCCTTCAGCAAGTGCAGGAGGATCATCAAATGAGTGATGAATGGCGCTCAGTGCCATCGGATTGATCCCATGTGCTTCAAGACCTGCGGAATACGCAACACATCGGTCCGAAAGCAACGCTCGTGCCCATCCTTCGCCCATTTGCGATCGACAGGAATTACCCGTACAAAGAAAAAGGACGTTCATTTTCCGCTGAGAATGGGGCATGGAATCAATGATGTATGATAAACAAGACCACAAATATTATACTCAGCACCATTCAAACAGCTTTACGATTCCGTAATAGAGCGGGAAACGGGATTCGAACCCGCGACATTCAGCTTGGGAAGCTGATGCTCTACCAACTGAGCTATTCCCGCTTGAGTGGAGATGCCGGGAGTCGAACCCGGGTCCGAAGTGGACTCTCCGAAGCTTACCACGTGTGTCTTCGGTCTACATTTTCTCGCCGATTGGGTAACCGATCGATAGGTCCCATTCAGCCAGTATCAGTGTTTTCTCACGCTATGCCCTGGTACACGGCTTCACGCCAGCTTGTTTTAAGCGTCACCGGAGAGGAAGGCAACAAGCAACCTTCCGTCCGATGGCATAGCTACTTAATTAAGCAGCCATGCGATAACCGAAGTTATCTGCATGTGTGTTTTCGCCAGTTGTATTAACGAGCTCCACCAGCGTAGCTCGACACGCATCTTCGTGATCGCCTCACCCCGTCGAGACCGTTACATCCCCAGATAGTCTAGTTACTAGATACTAGTTACTAGTTACTAGTTACTAGTTACTAGTTACTAGTTACAAGTTACAAGTTACAAGTTACGGGTTATCGAGAGATTACTCTGAGGTATTCGAACAAGAGACGTCTCATTCAACGTTTTCGTGGGACTCCTACCAAACACCACACATTCACGTACCTCGTAACTCGTAACTGGTAACTAGTAACTCGTATCTGGTAACTAGTAACTCGTAACTCGTACCTAGAAACTGTTCTCCAAGTACGCCTTCACATCTTCCATATACCACTGGGGCGTGCTTGTGGCTCCGGATATCCCTACGGTATTCGCCCCTTTCAGCCATTCAGGCTGAAGTTCATCCAAATTCTCAATGAAATACGTTCTTGGGTTTGCGTTCTTCGCAACGTTATACAAGACTTTCCCATTGGACGATGCATGTCCTGCTACAAAGAGGATCACATCATTGTCGATGGCGAACTTTGAAAGCTGGCCTTCTCTCCCGCTAACTTGACCACAGATAGTATCCTTGGCGTGGAACTCGGTTGCGATATCCTCCATGGTGTCAACAACAAGTTCAGCGACACGCTGTTTTAACGCATCGCGCACGGCCAAAAACGTAGGCCTATCCATTGTAGTCTGTGAGAATAGTACCGTCTTACGCCCCAATTCGACGAGTTGATTTGCCTCATCCACCGAGGTGATCACCACACATTGATCGTGCACCACGCCTCGCACACCAAGGACCTCAGCATGGTCCTTCTTCCCAAAAATGACGATCTGATAGTCGTGATCCCAAAACTTGCGAACACGCTCCTGGAGTTTTGTAACCACTGGACAAGTTGCATCTACGATCTCGATTCCGTTTTCCCATGCCAACCGATATGTGTCCGGTGGCTCTCCGTGGGCTCGAATAATGACCTTCGCACCTGTATGAGCCAAGCGGGGGAAGTCTTCAATCGAGATTGTCTTGAGCCCCTTTGCAGCAAGGCGTTCCGTTTCCTTAGGGTTATGGATGATGTGCCCTAGCACGTAGACATTTCTGTCTGAACGTGTTGCGGCAAGTTGATCCTCGGCGATTTGAACCGTACGAACAACGCCCCAGCAGAATCCACTATGGTTGTCAATTGACACGATCATAAAAAGACGATCTTGCAGTTTTACAAGTTTGTGAACAGAGAAACGAGCTCATAAGTCTTTTGATATCCACGAACGAGTTCAAGGATACGTTCAACTTGATCCTCAATTGTCAGGCTCGTAGTGTCAATCTCTGTTGCTCCTTCAGGTTTAACGAGGGGGCTTTCCTGACGCTCACTGTCCAATTTGTCCCGACCGATGATCTGCTGCCGTACATGGTCTGCGTCAATCTGCTCACCACGTTCTTGTGCCTCAGCCAGTCTTCTGCGAATTCTCTCATCCGTGTCCGCAACAAGAAAGACCTTTACTTCGGCATGAGGAAAGACCACACTTCCAATATCCCTGCCGTCCATGACCACCCCCCCATTCAATCCAAGACCGCGCTGACGCTGAACGAGGGCCCAACGTACTTTTGGAAATGCGCTAACCTGGCTCACGTTGCTGGTGACAGAAGACTCGCGAATAGCAACCGTAACATCTTCTCGGTTAAGAAAGACCCGTTGACCTTCAAATGTCGGCTCCATGTGTATCTCACACTCAGAAGCCAATTCACCTAGCGCTGTGTCATCCAATGGCGTTCCCTTACGCAATGCTGCTAGAGTGATTGCCCTGTACATTGCACCCGAGTCAATGTACAGATACCCTAGGCGCTCTGCAACGTGCCGTGCGGTTGTACTTTTACCTGCTCCGGCAGGTCCGTCAATGGTCACAATGATCTTTTTCATACGCATGGCAAATCTACGTGAAACCCTGAACCACTCTTGCTGTCTAAACAGGAAATTCCATACTTCATTAGGTTCTTCCGTGAAACATCTACGTATTGTGCTCTTCATCCTCCTCAGCGTGACAATCCTGCATTCCGAGGAGGCCACAACCACCACCAAAGCCCTTACAACCGTGTCAAAGGTAACACCACTGAACGACTCGGACGCTCTCTCCACAGGGCAACAATTCCGCCTCGACAGTATGCAGAAGGAACATGACTATGAACTGCGAGAAACGGAACTTCGACAGCATCGTGGGACTGATCCTCAGGATATTATAGGTGTGATGATTCCCATCATCGCGATCATCGGTGCTTTCTTTGTTGTTTGGCGAAACATAGACTCCAAAAAAGCACTTCGCATGGCAATGATCGAAAAGGGAATGGATCCTTCGCTCCTCATAGATCGGGCCGATGAATCAAGCAGGAAGTATGGTGCTCTTCGTTTTGGGATGTTGCTCGCCGGAATAGGGCTAGGCCTCCTGGTAGCATTTCTGATCGTGAGTTCCTCGGTGATCGATGGCAACTACATACCACTAGTCTTCATCTCTAACGCCCTTCTCTTCGGTGGGCTGGGGCTCATCGGCTATCATCTGATCGCTAATAAGCTCGAGGCAAAGTGACCGACGGGGAGATCATCGACCGTGTGTTATCCGGCGACCAGCAGGCTTTTGCTCTGCTGGTTGCTGCGTATCAACAAAAGGCACTCTCGCTGGCCGAGCGTCTGTTGCAAAACAGATATGAAGCCGAAGACCTTGTTCAAGACGCATTCGTAAAAGCCTATACTTCCCTGGCGAGTTTTAGAGGGGGCTCTTCCTTTGCCACATGGTTCTATCGAATTGTCTACACTACGTGTCTGAACGCACTGCAAAAGCAACGCAGAATGCCACGGGAAGAATTGCTCGACGGAGAATCAGCGTTAACATGGATAGAACCGAAGATATTCGATGAAATTGACAACAACGTGATCGAACGAGTGCTCCGTGAAGAGATGGGGCTCATGCCGCCACTGTATGCCGTTGTGATGGAGCTCTTCTACGGCGAAGAGTGTTCCTATGAACAGATCGTCAAAATCACTGGAATGCCTATAGGCACGGTAAAGACCCGACTCAACAGAGGAAGATTGTTACTGAGGACGGCACTTTTGAAGCGTTGCCCTGATCTGGAGGTCTCCAATGTCAGATGAACAACAACAAGAACTCTTTGCAAAACTTCTGGATGGCTCACTAACTCCATCAGAGTGGGCCGAAGCACAAACTCGTTGGGGAGACGAATCCTTGAGAAAGATGCTCGCCGGAGAACAGAGACTCCGTGAAGCATACAGACGCATGTCGCAGGAAGCAACGAGTCCGGATATGGTCTCAATCGTTATGAACCGAGTCGCTGGCTCCCCTGCTCCAAATAGAACCCTACTTTGGGTTTTGAAATACGGCGGACTGGTAGGCCTCGCGATCTTTGTTATGGGACTAACTGCGACGTGTGCCTTCTTCTATACATCCGGCAGCGTATCCTTTACGTTTACGGTTCCCGTGCAGGACGGCTACGGCTCACTTTGGGGTTTGCCCATCCTTGTTTTGATCGGTGTTGGGATCTGGCGTATGGAGACCGCGTAGTACCGTATCTTGCGCCATGCCATTGCTTTCGGTGCGCGACCTCACACATACGTATCCGAACGGGTTCCAGGCGCTCAAGGGTATCTCCTTTGACGTGGAAGCCGGGGAGTTCCTCGTTATCATCGGCCTGTCTGGTTCGGGAAAGAGCACGTTGCTTCGTTGCATCAATCGTCTCATCGAGCCAACGGGAGGCACGATCACATTCGATGGTGCTGACGTAACACACATCACGTCGGATGCATTGCGGAAACACCGTGCACAGATCGGGATGATCTTTCAGCATTTCAACCTGATTCCCCGACACAGCGTCATCAATAACGCCATGTATGGTGCACTTGGCTCAATGCCGGCGTTTTCTTCGATTTTAGGCAGGTTCGCAACAGACATACGCACACGAGCTATCGAGGCTTTGCGAATTGTTGGTATCGCCGAGAAGTCTGATGTTCGTGCCGACACGCTTTCCGGCGGTCAACAACAGCGCGTCGCGATTGCACGTGCGCTTATGCAAACTCCCCGCATGTTGCTTGCCGATGAACCCGTTGCCTCGCTCGATCCCTCTACCTCGCACTCTGTGATGTCCTACTTAGATAAAATCAACAATGAAATGGATACCACGGTCATTTGTAACCTGCACTTTCTTTCCCTTGTGAGACAATATGCAACGCGTGTTATTGCGCTCAAGAATGGTGAGTTGGTTTTTAATGGTTCGCCCCATGACATCACGGAACAATGGTTCACAGCCATTTACGGTGAAGATGCAGTTGAAGTTGAGATACGTTAGTGTGCTAATGTGCTAATGAAGAAGCTGATTTCCATAGTGATTGATGTATTGCTTGGTGCTACGGTTGTGGCCCTGGTAGAACGAGTCATTGTACCATCCTTGATGGACGTAAAGCCATGGGCATTCAGTTCTTTGTCGATGAGCATTATCATCGGTGGGGCCGTTGTATGGGCTTCTATAGGCCTTCTTCGCGGTGCGTCATTGGGCCGGCTATACACAGGACTTGATATCCCCGAAGGAGCCTCTCGAACGATCGTTTCCCATCTTGGATGGATAGCCCTTACCACGTGCATCATCGGGGGTTGGATCATCACCGACATCTCACCAGTTGAGTTCCTTTCTGGGGAAGGACTTCAAGGGGCTGGAAGGATCTTTGGTGCTCTACTTACTCCGGAATTCGACGTGATCGGTGCTGCATTATCAGCAATGGTGGTAACGATCTTCACAGCCTTTATGGCAACTGTCGTGGCTGTCCCGCTTAGCTTCGTGCTGAGTTTTCCTGCCGCGCGAAATGTGATGGCAACCAGCCCGATGGGAAAGACGATTTATGTAGTACTTCGAGCTATCCTGAACATCATGCGCTCGATGGAGCCGATAATCTGGGCCATAATCTTTAGCGTATGGGTTGGCATTGGTCCATTTGCCGGGATGCTCGCTCTCGTGATCCACACGGTGGCATCACTTACAAAACAATACAGCGAACAGATCGAAGACGTGAATGATGGGCCTATCGAGGCGATATCTGCCACAGGTGCGAATCGATTCCAAGTGATATGGTTTGCCATTGTCCCTCAGTGCGTTATCCCCTTTCTGTCATTTACCATCTATCGTTGGGACATTAATGTCCGCATGGCCACGATCATCGGATTCGTTGGAGGGGGCGGTATAGGCACACTGCTAACGCAATACCAAGGTCTTGCGCGATACCACGAAGTAGGCACATTGGTGATCCTTATTACGGCTGTCGTCTGGACATTAGACGTAATAAGTGCGAGAGTGCGTGAAGCGCTACGTTAGTGTGCTAATGTGCTAGTGTGCTAATGTGCTAATGTGCTAATGTGCTAATGTGCTAATGTAACCCTGTAACTCGTAACTAGTAACTCGTAACTAGTAACTCGAAACTAGCAACTCTTCCAGCACTTTCAGATCGATATCTGCGAGTTTCTTGATATACAGGCAGCCTTTGCCGGCCTTGTATTTGCCGAGTTTGGACATGAGGTGCGCGTGTTGTTCGAAGCCGCCGTGGAGGTAGATCGTGATATTGGCTGCCCGAGGAGAAAAGCCCATGGTAAACCAGTCTAGTTCGCGGCCAGAGGCGTATTTGAGATGAAGAGTACCGAAGCCGACAATACTCGTGCCCCACATTATTGAATCACACTTGGTGATCTTCTTCATCAGCTTGAGGACCTTTAAACAATCAGCGCGCATTCCCTCGTTGGGAATGCGCGCTAAAAAGTCAGATACGGAAAGCTCCGTTTGTTTCGTCTTGAGTTCGGCTTTTGCCATACCCCTTACCCTTTGAAGTCGAATTCTCCCATGTTGACGCCACCGATCCAACGGCGACGATCGAAGGTTTCGCGGTTCTTGTTGCAGACGATTTGGAAGGCAGTAGAATTGCCTTGCTTGGCGATGTCTACAGACCAGCCTAGGAAAATCTCCCAACAGCGATACCACCACTGACCGTACTCGTTGTAAACAGCGTCACGGTTGATCATCCAATTGTCATACCATTGCTGGATGGTCTGTGAATAGTGGATACCAACGTTCTCAACACTGTGGATCTCAAAACCGGCTCTCTCAAGACGAGCAACCACAAAGGAGAGAGGCATGCTCGCATCGGCACCCGGGAAGATGTATTCGTTCATGAACGCACCCCAGATGAGCGACTCCTTATGAAGACCGGCCTTTAGACCCGCAATCTGGAGATAGAAAAGACCATCGTCTTTAAGCAGACCATGGATCTGATTCATAAACTTCTGGAAGTACTTCACACCTACGTGCTCAGCCATTTCAAGGCAGGTGATTTTATCGTACTTGTCTGCAGGAATTGCTCGGTAATCCATACGGAGACAGCGTGCAGTATCACTCACACCCCAATCGGCGATCTGTGCGTTAGCATGATCAACGCCGGCTTGGGCAATGGAGATACCAGTAGAGTCAGTACCGAAATACTTTGCCGTGTGGGCAACGAGTGTTCCCCATCCGCAACCGATATCAAGAAGACGCTCGCCTTTTTGGAGCTGAAGTTTCTGGCTTACAAGGTTGAGCTTATTGTCCTGCGCTTCTGTGAGCGTTTCATTGCCGGTCTTATAAAACGCTGACGTGTAGATCATACGCTCGCCGAGGAATCCCTTAAAGAAGTCGTTGCGACGATCATAGTGATCACGCACGATTCGCTCATCTTGCTTCTTTGAGTGGATTGCCAACTGTGGAATGAATTTGTTGAACACAAATCCAATGTGATGGCCGACAATATCATAGTTGAAGTACGTGTTGCGATTTTGCATCAGCAGTTGTACATCGATCGTCACGTCAACATGACCGTTCATGTAGTCTTCAATGAAGTTCGTGATCGGGGTCTTCTGACCGTTCCTGTATCGTGAGGCTACCTTAGGGTCGCGCACGACAATAAGATCCAGAATATTCTTTGACAACGTGACATTTTCCGCCATAGAGCGCTTTCCTAATTATGTAGTGTTTTAGTATAACCGCTCAATTTACGCCAAATATGAGTCTCAGCTCTCCCCTTGACTACCTAAATTGAGAGAGAAATGTGTGTTTAAACAAAGACTGAGTAAGGACACTAGAGAAATGGCCACAATACACCAGACGATCGACACGAATAAGTCCATTGTCGAAATGCGGACGGCACTTGATACAAAGGTCCTCTCTCGCCCCGAGCTCCGTATCCTCCTCGATGACCATCATTGGGAGGGCAATGTATTGCATGCTAAGGGGAAGATGGGCCATGGCACTATCACGCTAGAAGACAAAAAGGTCATCGTTCACATTGAATTGTCGATTTTTGGCTCAGCTGCCAAAGGAGCGATCGAGAGCGCATTGGCAGATCAGATCAAGCGCCTTTCTGAATAATCACTAGCACACTAGCACATTAGCATGTCCTTCGTCCACCTTCACAATCACACTCATTTCTCCCTCCTTGATGCAGCAGCAAGTCCACAGGGTCTCATAGATGCTGCCGTTAAGGATGGGCAGAAGGCCCTTGCGATCACGGATCACGGTGTGATGTTCGGTTGTTTTGAGTTTTACAAAAAGGCGAAGCAGGCCGGAGTAAAACCTATCATTGGCTGTGAAGTATACCTAGCCGTAAAAAAGCACACTGATCGTGAGAAGATTCAGGACGCCGGTAAAAAACGAAACTATTATCATTTGGTCCTTCTCGTTAAGAACGAGATCGGGTATCGCAATCTTCTGAAGCTCACATCTATAGGTCACACAGCGGGCTACTACTATAAGCCCCGTATTGACATGGACCTATTGAGGGAGCATCATGAAGGGTTGATTGCTACCAGTGCGTGTCTGGCCGGACCGA